>JBFEJM010000121.1:0-6905 GCA_041553175.1 Gammaproteobacteria bacterium
CAGAGATACTGCGTTGAAACTATCCCTGCCGGCCTGACTTTTCAGCATGGCGGCGGACGACGTTTGAGCAGGATAGTTGATGCAAATGGAATGGTGCCCGGGGCCGGGGTCGAACCGGCACGGTGTTGCCACCGAGGGATTTTAAGTCCCTTGCGTCTACCAATTTCGCCACCCGGGCTGATTTGCCGATAAAGGCGGCATTGTAGCGATTGGGAACGCGGTACGAAAGCGCGCTCGGAGGCGCGGTGCTGAAAAGTCAGGCCGGCAGGGATAGTTTCAACGCAGTATCTCTGCTGTGCAGAAACCAGCGATCGAGCACGATGTGCCGGACAAACCAGGGTCGTGACAGCAGGTGCCCGGCCAGCAGGGTACGCAGCCGGTCGGGCAGATGCAGACCCGAATCGGCTTGGGAACCTGGCCCAAGGCGGAAGCGCAGGCGCTCGCGGTAGCTGGATAAACTATCCCGATCGTATTGTCCCTGTGCCTGCAAGACCGTTTCCGCGGCGAGCAGACCGGACTCGACCGCCGGTCGAATGCCCTCACCGCTGCGTGCGTAGGCGAGTCCCGCGGCATCGCCAATGAGCAGCACACGGTCGTCCACGAGTTTGTGCTTGGATTGGGGGTAGAGCAGATAGGCGTGACCGTGGAAGTGAAGATCCGGCTGGTCGGCGATACGCCCGTTGTCGACCAGATAACGGAGAAAGTCCGCGACATGCCGTGCCAGGTGCTGATTGTCTTCGCGACCCATGCCGATATTGATGAAACCGTCCTTTCTTACACACCAGCCATAGCCGAGCAGATCAGGACAGAAGTACAGCTCGGGGACACCCTCTTCAGATCCGTATGACGGAGTCAGCGCCGCCGGCAGCGCGAACTCTGCCTCCTGGGCCATGACGGCGGGTTCACTGGTACCGATATGGGCGCCCAGAAACCGGGCGACCGGGCAGAAATGGCCCCCCGCACCGATCAGAACAGGGGCGCGGATTGTTTCGTTGACCAGCCAGCCGTCGTTGCTGCGGGACAGCTGCTTGACCGGTTCGCCAAGTCGTAGCCGGGCGCCCGAGCGGCGCAACAGGTAATCATCGAACTCGCACCGGCGAATGCCGAAACTGACCGGTTTGTGGTGGTCTGTTTCGATGATCGGGCCGTTCAGCAGGCCGATGCGAAAACGGCTGAAGGTTTGGAACACATGGTCACGGCGATAGTCGTCGACATCCAGCGCGAGCGCATCGATGACGGCGGGAGTGATCCACCCGGCACAGACCTTGTCGCGGGGAAAGGCCATTTTGTCCATGACCAGGACATCCAGACCCGCGCGAACCAGCGCACCGGCGCAACTGCTGCCGGCGGGTCCGCCGCCCACGATCAGGACATCGCATCGGTCCATGGCCGCTCAGCCCCCGTTGCCATACAGGTGGGCGCGACTCCAGGGAATGTCGTTTTTTCCGGAGCGGGTGAACAGAATCTGGAACAGCTGCAGCCAGCCGGTAGTGAAGCCTGCCAGTGAACCGCAAAGATAGAGTCGCCAGGCGCGGACAAACGGTTCATCGGCGAGCGCGCGAATCCGCTCCTGCTCGTGTTCGAACCGCGTCAGCCAGTGCTCCAGCGTCTTGGCATAGTGCAGCCGAAGATTCTCCACGTCCTGAACCGTGAACTTGTGCGGTTCGAAGACATCCATGATTTCGCGCAGCGTCGGTGGATAGGAACCCGGGAAGATGCGCCGTTCGATCCAGGCGTTCATCGGGCAGGGCTGATCACGGCCTATGGAATGGATAAGGCCTCTACCCATCGGCGACAGCGTGCGGTCAATGACATCACCCAGGGTGTGATAGTTGTCGCGACCAACGTGTTCCAGCATGCCGACTGAAACAAAGGCGTCATAGCGCCCGTGAATATTCCTAAAGTCGTCCTCGATGTACTCGATTGCGTTTGCAAGTCCTTCCGCCTTGGCGCGCTCACGTGCATACGCAATCTGTTCGTGCGACAGATTGAACGCGCGGACCTTGACACCGTAGCGTGAGGCCATGTGCCGGGCCAGGGCGCCCCAGCCGCAGCCGGCTTCGACGACGGTTTCCCCCGGCGCAAGCTGCAGCTTGCGGCAGACATGGTCCATCTTCGCGCGTTGGGCCAGTTCGAGGCTCAGCTCGGGATCGGGAAAATAGGCGCAGGTATAGACCATCTCGTCATCCAGCCAGAGCCGGAAGAAGGCATTACCGATATTGTAATGATGCTGCACATTGGTCCGCGATCCGCGCAGCGTATTGGCACGCGCGCGGTTCAATATGCGATACAGCAGGTCCGCCAGTCCTTTCTGCTGCGACGCGGGCGGTATCGCGCGATAAATGGCCTCAAGTACCGCGACCAGATCACCTTCCACCTCCAGTGATCCGCGACAGTAGGCATCGCCGAAATTGAGATCCGGATTGAGAACCAATTGCCAGAGTGTGGCTCGGTCCCGAATACGCAATAACCCAACCGGAGCGGTAAGAGCACGCGGAATCAGCTCGTCATCCCAGAGCACGAACTGAATGGGGGGATTTCCGATCCGGTGAAGGAGTTGCTGCAGTAACCAGCGTTCAACCTCGGTGGGTCGGGAATGCGGTGCGGTGTACCGATGCGCGGGCGCCATATCATCAAAGGCGCCAGGCGGTATGTGCAATGTCTGATGTTTATCTCTGCTCACGGTGATTCCTCTGTCCGTGACGCTCAAAAAACTCCTCTTGATCAACCTCCCATCCTAAAGTCTAGCATCGGAAACATTGAGTGTAGTTGCTGTCTGATTCACACGCTTTTGCCAGCAAAAAATCCGCATCGGAGGGATATTACGCAACTCGAGTTCCATCCGCGGCGGACCCAGCATCGGCGCACACAGCTCGCCTATACGGGAACTGACCTGGTAGGCGACAAAGCGCCCCTGATTCGATAATGAGGAAGTGATCGCCCGCAGTATCCGCTCAGCGGTGCGGTGGTGCATAGTCGAGAACGGAATGCCGGAAATGACGACATCCGGAGCGGAAAGTCCGTAACGGGACAGAATGGCCGGCAAATCGCCGGCATCCCCCAGATGGGGAATCAGTCGGGCATCGTTGATGCTGCCGATAAGGCGGTGAAACTGCGGATTGATCTCGATGCTGAGCAACCGGGCATCAGTCGGCATTGCACGGAGGATCGCATGGGTTGTTCCGCCCGTACCCGAGCCGAGTTCGACCACCGTGTGGGCGGAGTCAAGATTTGCCGAGCACAGCAGTCGTTGTTCCAGAAAGGGGGAACTCGGGATGATCGAGCCGATCTGCAAGGGATGTTTCAGGAATTCCTGAAAGAAGGTGAAACCTTCACTGAACAGGGAATGAGTGCGCGTTCCGTTGGCCATAGCCTGACTCCCAAGGACCCGAGTAAGGGGTGACTCCTGGCATCAAGCATAGACAACAATCAGGGCTGAGGTGCGAGGAAGAGCGTGATATCGGACAACTTTTCAGCGATTTGCCCAGGCTGAACCAGGCCAGCAGCGCCGGTGGCATTAGCGATGGCCGCGTCCCTGGCCTTTGAAAAGGTACTCCTGCATGCCGTTTTGCAGCAGGATCGAACGGGACACGCCGAACTGGGGCATGAGCTGGCGCAGGTCCATCAGATGATAGCAGGGGCACTCGCGCAGCTCGGAGCTGCTCGGTGTGGTCTGCATCTTGTTGCCGTCCACTGGCCGGTATCGGTTCGGCAGCAGCGGGATCTGCTTGCGCGAGGCAATGTAGCCGTGCAGATAGGTATCACCGGATACGACCGGCGCCAGCCACTCCATAAGCGCGGCAAAGGTCTTCTTGTCGAGATAATTCAGGAGATCCCAGGTCAGGATGACGTCGAAGGGCTCGCAATCAGCCAACGGTAATATGCCGCCGAGTCGCTCGGGAAACGACTGTTCCATGTCGTTGTCCCGTCCCAATTCGGTCAGCTCGCCGATACAGTCGGCGATGTGCAGCCTGCAGTGCAGTTGTCCGAAGAACTCAACGTTCGCGCCGATGGCCGGGCCGAGGTCAAGAATGTGGCAACGGCCGAGGTGTGACAATTGATCGATCAATGACACGAACAGCGGACTGCTCATAACCGACGCGGTGTCTGTCGTGTTGCCACGAGCCTTCTGAGCGAGCTTCAATACCATCCCTGTTTCATCCCTGTGTTGGTGAATTGTTGGCCTGTCGGCGTATCTCAGGGGGTTGTCTTGCCGATCTTGCTCTTGTCGGCACTGCTTTCGACAGTGGAGGACTTGGTCAGCGTGGCGATTCCCTCAGGCTCCGCGCCGCGGCGCACCTCGGGCTCCATTTCAATGCTGCCTTTGAACATGGCGCCATCTTCCAGCGTGACCCGGGGCGCTACGATGTTGCCGCGCATATTGCCGGTTCGACGCAGGACCACCTTCTCTTTGGCGATGATATCGCCGCGCAGTTCTCCCTCGACGATCACCGATTTGGCGTGAATGTTGGCCTTGATCCGGCCATTCGTCCCGATGGTGAGGTTGCTCTTCTCGAGATTGATCGTGCCCTCGACGTTGCCATCGATAATGAGGTCTTCGTCGCCGGTGAGATCGCCGTTAATCCGGATCGAGGTGCCGATCGTGGCCGGTTCGCGCGCCGCGCCTGAAGCTGAACTCCGGGATAGCATCGGCCGGGATGGGGAGGAGGGCTGATTTTCGCTGTCGCTGCCCTCGTCCGGTTTGGACCATTTGCCTACGCTTTGCTTGACTTGATTGATGTCGAACATGTCCTTTCCTCCGTGATATCGATGTTTGTCCGTCTGTTGCTATTAGGGGTAGACGGAATGCACACTCTAGGCACTCGTGGGGGCGGGAAATGTGAACTGAGTCACAAGTCCCGGACCACTGTGGCCGACGGCTGGAGCGTCCCGTGTGCGTTAAGTGTCATGCACATACGGTCGATAGGGCCCACAAAGGGGCGGGCGCCAAATACGTTCTTGTCGAGTGGCCCCAGCTTGAGCCGGGTCGCGTGGCGGCGGGCTCTTCCACAGCACAATAAGGGAGCGAAGGAATGCCGAAAATCTCCATTATCGGTGCCGGCCACGTCGGCAGTCAGGCGGCACGGGCAGCCGTCGCAGGAGGCCTGCGAGATATCGTATTGCTGGATGCCGTGCCCGATCTTGCCCGTGGCAAGGCCTTGGATATCATGCAGGCGCAAGCCGTTGCCGGCGACGACTGGGTCGAGGTGGCCGGAGTGGAGGATTACCGGGCAACCGCGGACTCCGATATTGTCGTCATCACTGCCGGCCGCGCGCGCCGGCCGGGCATGTCACGCAGCGATCTGCTGAGCGCCAATGCCGCCATCGTCCGCGCGACGGTACAGAACGCAGTTGAATGGTCGCCGGACTGCGTCCTGCTGGTCGTGACCAATCCCATCAATTCCATGGTCAGCCTGGCGCACGGCCTGAGCGGTTTCCCGCACCAACGTGTCATCGGCATGGCCGGCGTTCTCGACAATGCACGGCTGCGCTGGGCGCTGGCGAAAGAGCTGAAAACCGGAACCCGGGATGTGACGACCTGGGTCATCGGTGACCACGGTGACCATATGGTTCCGGTATTGAGTCAATCGCACTTTGCGGGGCGTCCGTTGCGCGAGTGTTTAGCCGCCGCCCGGATCGAAGCGGCGGTCAGGCGCGCGCGCGAGGGTGGAACCGAGATTGTCGAGGCGTTGAAATCCGGCAGTGCTTCTTTTGCGCCAGGTGCGGCGATTGCCGAGGTGCTGATGGCGCTGACACAGGACACACCCCGTACGCTCTGTTGTTCATGCTATCTGCAGGGCGAATACGGCGTCGATGGCACCTTTGTCGGTGTGCCGGCCAGACTCAACCGCAAGGGCGTGGACGGCATCGAGGAATTCACACTTGACGCGGTCGAACGCGAAGCGCTGTCGCGTGCGGTCGACCATATTCAGGCGAGAAACGAACGCATATTCGCATTGGATGCGGCCGCAATCGATTGAGCCGGTCCCCGGCGCCGTGGTCTGACCAGTGCGGAAGTCAGCCAAGGCGTAGCCTGCGTATTTGACATTCGTCATGCTCCTGGACGAATTGCCCGTTGACTTGATCTCGTTCTATTGTCGTTCACCCCGTGCTGCTGAAGAATCACCGCATTCGAAAATTTCAGGAGGTGGTATGTCCGGCAGCAATTCTGAGGACACGTCGGCCGAACTGTTCAGCGTAAAAGTCGGACTCGCTGAAATGCTCAAGGGCGGTGTCATCATGGATGTGACAACGGCCGAGCAGGCCGTGATCGCCGAGCGTTCCGGCGCGGTGGCGGTCATGGCGCTGGAACGCATTCCGGCGGATATCCGCGTAGAAGGCGGCGTTGCCCGCATGTCCGATCCGGACCTCATCAAAGCCATTCAGGATGCCGTGTCGATTCCGGTTATGGCGAAGTGCCGCATAGGCCATTTCGCCGAGGCGCAGATTCTTCAGCAACTCGATACCGATTTTATTGACGAGAGCGAGGTACTGACGCCGGCGGACGAAGAGTTTCATATCGACAAGCACGGCTTCAAGGCCCCGTTCGTCTGCGGTGCCACCTCGCTGGGCGAGGCCCTGCGGCGTATCGGTGAAGGCGCGGCGATGATCCGGACCAAGGGCGAGGCGGGTAGTGGCAATATCGTGGAAGCGGTCCGGCATCTGCGACTGCTCAAGCGCCAGATCGCAGAAGTCCATGCCAGTGATCGATCCGAATGGATGACGCTGGCGAAGAATCACGGTGCGCCCTACGAGCAGATAGCCTTTGTCGCGACCCATGGCCGCCTGGCGGTACCCTGTTTCTGTGCCGGCGGCATCGCCACCCCGGCCGATGCCGCGCTGGTACGGCAATTGGGCGCGGAAGCCGTGTTCGTCGGCTCGGGCATTTTCAAGTCGGACGATCC
>JBFEJM010000122.1:0-6876 GCA_041553175.1 Gammaproteobacteria bacterium
CGGCCATGGCGCGCTGCTGATCATCAACGACGACATCGAACTCGCGCTGGAAGTACAGGCCGACGGTGTCCACCTCGGCCGCGACGACAGCGACCTGGCGCTGGCCCGCGCCCGTCTCGGCCCGGCCGCTCTGATTGGAATATCCTGTTACAACGATCTGCAGCGCGCCCACCGGGCCACGGCGCAGGGTGCGGACTATGTGGCCTTCGGCCGTTTCTTTCCTTCACGCACCAAACCGCAGGCCGTGGCCGCAGCGCTCGATCTGCTGACCGCCGCGCGGCGCGAGCTCACACTGCCCTTGGTTGCCATCGGCGGAATCACCCCCGACAATGGCGGCCAGCTGATCGAGGCCGGGGCGGACATGCTGGCAGTGATTCACGGCGTGTTTGGCCAGCCGAATATTGAAGCGGCGGCGCGGCGGATTGCGGCGCTGTTTGATTGATTCCTGCCGCTGGCGCCACGTTCGGGAGATTGCCGCGCGACGCGCGCAATGACGAATGAGTCCGGGCGCCCCGGCGTCTTTACCGTGAATACTTTTTTTCAGGATAGACACGCATGACCAGATCCCACGAGTTGTTCAAACAGGCCCAGCAACACATCCCCGGCGGCGTGAATTCACCGGTGCGCGCATTCAAGGGCGTCGGCGGCGAGCCGGTGTTCTTCGCCCGCGGCAAGGGCGCCTATATCTACGACGCCGACGGCAAGGGCTATGTGGACTATGTTGGCTCGTGGGGTCCGATGATTCTCGGTCACGCCGATCCCGATGTCATTCGCGCCGTACAGGACAGTGCGGCGAACGGTCTGGGCTTCGGCGCGCCGACCGAAATCGAGACGCGCATGGCCGATCTGCTGTGCAGGCTGGTGCCGTCGATGGATATGGTGCGCATGGTCAGTTCCGGCACTGAGGCGACCATGAGCGCCATTCGGCTCGCGCGCGGCTTCACCGGCCGCGACAAGATCGTCAAGTTCGAGGGCTGCTATCACGGCCATTCGGATTCGCTGCTGGTCAAGGCCGGTTCCGGCGCCCTCACTCTGGGTGTGCCGACCTCACCGGGCGTGCCGGTGGCGCTGGCCGAGCACACCATCACGCTCGAATACAACAATCTGCCGCAGGTGCGCGAGGCCTTCTCGCATATCGGCGGTCAGGTCGCCGCCATCATTGTCGAACCGGTCGCCGGCAACATGAATTGCATTCCTCCGCAGCCCGGGTTTCTGGAAGGTCTGCGCGCCGTATGCGACGAATACGGCACTGTGCTCATCTTTGACGAAGTGATGACCGGTTTCCGCGTGGCGCTCGGCGGTGCGCAGGCGCATTACGGCGTGACACCGGACCTGACTACACTCGGCAAGGTCGTCGGCGGCGGCCTGCCGGTCGGCGCCTTTGGCGGCAAACGCGAAATCATGGAACATATCGCCCCGCTCGGCCCGGTGTATCAGGCCGGCACGCTGTCCGGCAACCCGGTGGCAATGGCGGCGGGACTGGCGACACTGGAAAAGATCCAGGCACCGGGTTTCCACGACAGGCTGACAAAGATCGCGGAACAATTGACCGACGGACTCACCGAACGCGCCCGCACCGCCGGCATTCCGCTGACCTGTAACCGCGTCGGCGGCATGTTCGGACTGTTCTTCACAGATGCGGACGAGGTCACCAATTTCTACGATGTCGGCCAGTGCAACCTGGACCGCTTCAAATTGTTCTTTCATGAAATGCTCAACAACGGTGTTTATCTCGCGCCGTCCGCATACGAGGCCGGTTTCGTATCGGCCGCGCACGATGACGCGGCGCTGGAGGCAACCTTCAAAGCGGCGGAGAAGAGTTTCGCGGCGCTATAAACAATCTTTCAACGCGAAGGCGCCGAAGGCGCGCGAAGGGAAACCGAGTTAAACATCGAAGCGAACCCTGCTCGGGGTGCCTTCGCTTCTTGTGGCCGACTCGCGGTCAGCGGATATTGAAACCATCCCTGTTCCCGCTTGCTCCAGCAGCTCTCGTTCAGGACGACGTCATCGCACTCCCCTCAATACAATTGTCTTTCTTCGCGCGCCTTCGGCGCCTTCGCGTTGGTATCTTTTGCCTGGGACGTATCAACCAGCGCTTCCCTCGCAGCGCGATACCCGGCGTATAATCCCCGGCCATGCTGACCGACTTCCTCCACGCCCTGATTGAATGGATTCAACAGAACCCGCATTGGGCGTACGTCGGCGTCTTCCTCACCGCCGCCTTCGAGTCGCTGGCCATCGTCGGCCTGTTCCTGCCGGGTACCGTCATCATGTTCGGCGTCGGCGCGCTGATCGCCGCCGGCGCGCTGGACCTGGTACCGACACTGATCTGGGCCGCGGTGGGTGCCATTGCCGGTGATGGTTTCAGCTTCTGGCTGGGGCGTCATTACCATCAGCAACTGCGCGTCATCTGGCCGTTCAAACGCTATCCGCAGCTGATGAACCGGGGCGTCGACTTTTTCCACAAGCACGGCGGCAAGAGCGTCGTCATGGCGCGTTTCATCGGTCCGGTGCGGCCGATTCTGCCCGCCGTCGCCGGCATGCTGGATATGCCGGTCCAGCGCTTCTTTGTGGTCAACACCCTGTCGGCGCTGTTGTGGGCGCCGGCCTATATCCTGCCGGGTGTCGTGTTCGGGGCATCGCTTGGACTGGCGGCCGAGGTCGCCGGGCGTCTGGCAGTGCTGCTGCTGATCCTGATCAGCCTGATCTGGTTCGGTCTTTGGCTGGTCCGACGCGTAGTGCTGTTTCTGCAACCGCGGGCCGGCTATCTGCTGGCGCGGGTCGAGCATTGGAGCCAGAACCGGCGCTGGGCCGAACGGCTGACCGCCTCGGTTCTCGATCCGGATCACCCCGAGGCGCGCGGCCTGACCGTCCTGTTCATGATGCTGGCGCTGGCGAGTCTGCTCACCACCTGGCTGCTGACCGGCTGGCTGGGTGGCCTGGACCGGTTCCTGTTCGAGGAACTGCAATCCTTACGCAATCCCTTTGCCGACCAGATGATGGTCCTGGTCACACTGCTGGGTGACTCATCGTTTCTCTTTGGCATCCTGGCCGTCGGCTGCGTCTGGCTGATGATACGCGGTCGCTACAAGGCCGCGGTCCACTGGCTCGCCGCTGCGGCCGCCACCGCGGCACTCGGCCGCTTGCTCAAACTGGTTGTTGCATCACCCCGTCCCATGCCGCTGTATGACGGCATCAGCGGCTACAGCTTCCCCAGCGGTCACGCCAGCCTCAGCCTGGCTGTATACGGCTTTCTCGCCGTGCTGATCGCGCGCGAACTGTCGGTGGCACGACGCTGGCTGCCCTATATGGCGGCGTCGCTGCTGGTGATTCCGATTGCGTTTTCGCGACTGTATCTGGGCGCACACTGGTTGTCGGATGTATTGGGCGGCCTCACGCTCGGACTCGCCTGTCTGGCCCTGGTCGGTATCGCTTACCGTCGGCACCCGGCCGACGCCTTGGGTTGGCGCGGCCTGACCCTCGTCACGGTGGCGGCACTCGCAATCGGCATCGGCTGGCGTGCCGGTACCGTCTTGGACGCCGAAACCGCGCGTTACACCGAAGAACGGCCGCAGGAGTCATTGAATGCCGGCGATTGGTGGGAACGTAGTTGGCAACGTCTGCCGGCGCAACGCCACGATTTTCAGGACACCGATCGTCAGCCACTGAACATTCAGTTCGCCGGCAGTCTGGACACACTCAGCGCGGCACTCAGCAGTGCGGGCTGGCAGGCATCAACGGCGCTTTCGATACGCAGCGCCATGCAGTGGATCGCGCCGGAGCCCGGCATTCAGGCCCTGCCGGTGCTGCCACAGGTCCATGACGGTCTGCATGAGCGCCTGCGTCTGGTGCATTACTCGGCCGATGGTAGCCAGCTTTATGTATTGCGGCTCTGGCCCAGCCGCTGGCATCTCGATGCGCCCATCACGCCACTCTGGGTGGGCAATGTCTCTGAACTCAACTTGCAGCAGCGCCTGCATCTGTTCAACTATCTGGTGACTGACCCACCCTCTGACGCGCCGCTGGCTCTGCTGGACCAGGGTATTGGTACCGATTTTGAAAAAATACAGCGTGCGCGCGACGGCACTGAAATCAGAGTTCTGCTGGTGCGGGAACGGAGCGGACAAAGTTTCCCGACACGGGAATGACGAATCAACGGGACTTCCACCAGGCTCAAGACATTCGGCGCAATACGCTCCGCTATTGCGCCCTACCCGGATTCCATAGGGCGTATTGGACCGCAGGTCGTAATACGCCGGATGTTTTCAGACCGGCAATAGCGGACCAACTGCCTGAATGAACGGATTCGAACTTTTCACCGCCCCAAGCGCGCCGCCAGTGTTCGCAAACGCGCCAGCGGGTCATCCTCTTCCAGCAGATTCTGCTTTTCCAAGGGGTCGAGCGGCAGGAATTCCGTCAGCCGTCCGCTGACCCAGTCGGCGTCGTCCAGCTGACGCGGCATATCGCTATAAGGCGGATCCAGATCATCGAGCAGATGATCCAGCAGGCGCGCGAGCGGCGCGAATTCGACCGGGATGGACTGCGCCGCCGGGGCGGAAAGAAATTCGACCTGCCCGAGCATCAACCGATCGGGCTGCTCCTCGCGCGCGCGGATACGGAAACGTTGCTCGCCTCGCGCAACAATCCCGAGCAGGCCGTCGGGCGTGCTGTCCCAATCCTGTATGCGCGCCAGGGTGCCTACATCGAAACATTCCGCAGCGGCACCGACTTCGCGCCCGGCGCTGATCAGACAGACACCGAAGCCGCGATCGTTGCGCAGACAGTCGCTGATCATATCGAGATAGCGGCTTTCGAAAATACGCAGCGGCAGCAGACCGCCGGGAAACAACACAGTGTGCAGCGGAAACAACGGCAGGGTCACATTGCTCATAACACTCCCTACTGCCGATCACTCGGGTTCTGCAGCCCAGCGCAGCGAGACCTGATGTTCGATATCGAGCTGATCCAGGATGCGTGCGACGACGAAATCCACCAGGTCATCGATACCTCTGGGCTTGTGATAGAAACCGGGATTGGCCGCCAGCATCACCGCGCCCAGGCGCGCAAGTTTGAGCATGTTCTCCAGATGGATGGCGGAGAACGGGGTTTCCCGCGGCACCAGAATCAGTTTGCGGCCTTCCTTGATGACCACATCGGCGGCACGATCGATCAGATTGCTGCTGATACCGTTGGCGATATTGGCCAGAGTGCCCATGGTGCAGGGACAGACCACCATCGCCCGCGGCACACTCGAACCGCTCGCCACCGGTGCCGTCCACTCCTTCTTGCCGAACACCTGCAGCTGCTCCGGGCGCGCACCGAAATGCTCGACCAGAAAACGCTGCATCTCGGCCGGTCGGCCCGGCAATTTGAGATCCGTTTCCATACTGATAACGATCTGGCCCGGCTCGGAAACCATCAGATAGACCGACTCACCGGCCTCAAGCAGACACTGCAACAGGCGCAGCGCATAGTGCGCACCGGAGGCGCCGGTGATGGCGAGGGCGATGGGACGTTGATTGACTGTGGTCATGGCGGGATTAGCGTACAGCGATTGGAGGAGCGGTACAAAACTTTAACCGCGAAAGACGCGAAGACAACACAGGGCAAAGACTGCATGCATACGCGTAGGGCGCAATAGCGCAGCGTATTGCGCCGTATGTTGTCGAGGCTCGGACCTCGTCTGTGAAACATTCGGCGCATTACGGCCGTAGCGGCCTAATGCGCCCTACCCTTGCTACCTTGCTCACTGAGCACATCGCTCATCCCTGCAACGCCGCCAGCAACTTCCCGTGGAAGCCGCCAAAACCACCATTGCTCATAATGAGGATATGGTCACCCGGCTGCACTTCGGCGACGACCGCGGCAACCAGGGCATCGATACTGTCCACCACATCTGTTTTCGGTTTGGCGGCGTGTGCCACCTCGGCCAGATCCCAGCCCAGGTCGGGTGGTTCGAACAACCAGGCGCGATCCGCCTGCGCCAATGACGGCGCCAGCGCCTCCCGATGCACACCCAGCCGCATGGTGTTGGAACGCGGTTCCAGAACGGCGAGGATGCGCGCCGTCCCGACCTTGCCGCGCAGACCGGCCAGCGTGGTTTCAATGGCGGTGGGGTGATGTGCGAAGTCGTCGTAGACAATTGCACCACGCGCCTCGCCACGCACTTCCATGCGCCGCTTGATACCCTTGAATTCCGTTAGTGCAGCAATCGACTGCGCGACTGGTACGCCGGCGTGGCGGGCCGCGGCGATCGCCGCCAGGGCCTTGTGTACATTGTGATTACCCAGCTGGGTCCAGCGCACTTCACCCTGTGCGTCACCTTCGAGCAGAACTTCGAAATGGCTGCCATCGGCCGTCAGCTTGCGCGCCTGCCATTGTGCCGGAAAGGTGCCGGAGGAAACGGTCTCGACCGGTGTCCAGCAACCCATGTCCAGCACCTCCGACAGGTTGCCATCATCGGCATTGGTGATGATCAGGCCATTGCCGGGAATGGTCCGCACCAGATGATGAAACTGACGTTGAATCGCGGCGATGTCGGTGAAGATATCGGCGTGGTCGAATTCAAGATTATTCAGGATCGCCGTGCGCGGCCGGTAGTGAACGAACTTGGAACGCTTGTCAAAAAACGCCGTGTCGTATTCATCCGCCTCGACGACAAAGAAGGGGCTCTCACCCAGGCGCGCCGACACGCCGAAATTGCCCGGCACGCCGCCAATCAGAAAACCGGGTTTGAGACCGGCGTAGTCGAGTATCCAGGCCAGAATGCTGCTGGTGGACGTCTTGCCGTGGGTACCGGCAACCGCCAGCACCCAGCGATCGGCCAGGACATGCTCAGCCAGCCATTGCGGACCGGAGGTGTAGGGCAGGCCCTGA
>JBFEJM010000123.1:0-6868 GCA_041553175.1 Gammaproteobacteria bacterium
CCGATGGCTGAGGGCGCGGCCAGACGGGCTGCGAACAGAAAAGCATCATCGTAGGAAATCAGCACAACCTGACTGCGCACAGGCTCAAGCACCTGCCACACAGCCCGATGCACGATTTCGGCACCGAAATGCTGAATGCTCTCGGCTTTCACTTCGACGAACGCGGTCACCTGCGGCTGCCCGGCCAGCCAGTCGACGACCTGCTGCAGCGAGGGAATTCGTTCCTTCGCAAAGCGGTTGCCAAAACGGGCCGGCTCACCCACCGTGCAGCACAACAGATCCGCGGCCTGCATGTCGAACACACTTGTTTCCATATCACCGGTACGTCGCAGATCGCTGTCATGCAGCAGCACCGGCACTCGATCCGCACTCAGCTGTATATCGAATTCGACATAGCGCGCGCCGATGGCGACCGCCTCACGCAATGCCAGCAGCGTGTTCTCCGGGAAACGGTGGGCATAACCGCGGTGGGCGATCAATTGTAGAGGCTGGTGTGATTTGCTCGGCATCGGCAGTGTGTTATCTGGCCGCAGTTGAGATGTGTTTATATTAGCGGCTGCACGACCGCCGCAGTGAAGTCATTGACACCTGCATGCAGCGATAGGCACGGGCTACTGGGCCGGCGTATCAACCGCGCTGATCCGCCACGGCCTGTTGCATGGCAGACTGCCAGCGCCGGTAACGCTGCTGCAATTCCGGACTGGCAGCGGGCTCGAAGCGGTCCGGTGCTTCGCTGCGCCAATCGGTGTCATGATTCCGCGCGAGCAGGTAGGCAATACCACGCGCAGTGGCCTCGCGTTGGCGACTGCGCAATACAGGCAGTCCGCTCAGATCGGCCAAATGCTGACACAGGCCGTTCAGCGCGGCGAGACCACCACTGATCTCGATCGCCTCAACGCCGGCCTGCAGCCGTCGCATCGGAACAAGATTCTCGCACAGCATGAACACTATGCTCTCCGCGATCGCCACTGCCTGCGCCCAGGGTTGGGCCGACCCTATAAAGCGGCTCGGGAAATGCCCCAACCACCAGGGTGAGCCAAGGCCGGCGATACCGTTGAGGAAAATGGGTATCTCCCCCGAACGTTCAAGCCAGCGCGGCAGCGCGCGTTCGATATCGGTCAGACCCAACTCATCGCGCGCCCAGTCCAATGCCGTACCGGCACCGTTGACAGTACCTTCCACGACATAATCGCGTCTGTCGGTATCGCAGTAGACCAGGCTGCGCAGCAATCCGTCGACGTCTGTCGGCAGCTCCGCGAGTGGTCGTTGTAGAAATGCGCCGGTACCAAGATTTACGTAGACATGAGCCTGCTCGGGGTCGGCCTGGCTGTACAGTGCCGCCGCCTGATCGCCGGTGACGATTCGCAGCGGCAGCATCCGTTTGCCGACAGCCAGATTGCCGAACGCATACCGGGTCGGTACACAGGCAGGCAGCCAGTCGGACGCGATGCCGAACAGCTGCAGCAGTTCCGTATCCCATTCGCATGTTTCGAGATTCCACAGCAGCGTGCGCGCGGCATTGGCCGGATCCACCACACAGGGCCGTTCCGGCAGCAGCTGGCAGAGCAGATAACTGGCGAGCGGCCCACCAGCCAGACGGCCCTGATCACGCGCATGGGCGACCGCGTCGACATGATCCAGACACCAGCGCAGTTTGCTGGCACCGTAATGGGGTGACAGCGGCAGACCGGTACGGGCCCGGATAGCACCGGCGTGATCGCTCAGACCGTCGAGCCAGTGTTGATTACGCCGATCCTGCCAACTCAGCACCGGCGTGAGCGGCAGCCCCGTCAGTCGGTCCCAGCACACCAGGCTCGAGCGCTGGGTTGCCAGTCCCGCCGCGTCCAGACGCGAGGTATGCCGACCGAGTTTATGCGCGATGGCGTCGATGACCGAGCGCAGCGATGCAGCGATCTCGCCCGCGTCCTGTTCGACCCAGCCCGGGGACGGTGCAGCGGTCGCGACGGCAGCGCGTGCCTCCTCGATCAGCACCCCACTCGAATCGAACACCATGGCACGGGTCGAGTGCCCGCCCTGATCCAGGCTCAGGAACCAGGGCGACTGACCGCGCGTGGGCATGCGGGAGGTTGTCAGGCCGACAATCCGAACGCGTATCCGGCCTGGAGCTCGGCCTCGGATGCGTCGCGGATATCCAATACCTCGAGCAGGAAACGCAGACGCTTGCCGGCCAGCGGGTGGTTGCCGTCGACGGTGATCCCATCATCATTCACGGCAGTGACTGTGAACGATCTGGCACCTCCATCGGCAGCTTCACCTTCGAGTTGGGCGCCGACATTGCGCGCCTCCGGTGGAATCGCATCGGCTGGCACAGTCATCTCCAGCGCGGGATCACGCTCGCCATAGCCTTCGGCGATTTCCAGCAGCACTTCGGTCTTGGCATCGATGGAAAGTCCGGCGAGCGCCTGCTCGACCTTCGGGAAGGCGCCACCATAACCGCCGTGCAGATAGTAGAGATCATCACGGTAAGCCAGGGCCTGCTCACTACCCTGCTCGAACACGACATAGCGCAGCCGGACCACTTTGTCTTTGGCAATGGTCTGGTAGTTGCGCTTCTTGATGAACTGGACAGTCTTGGTTTCCATGGTTTCCGGCACGGGCTTGGTGGGGCGATCCATTATAGGCGGGACGGTCTGGCGCGAAACCCCACCCGATATCGGGTTGAGCGGTTCGCGGCCATCGTCAGCGCGACCAAATTGCGTATAATCCGGGCTCACGTCCGCGAATCGCGCCACCAGAGATACGCCCATGAGCAAACGTATCACCCCCGTCCAGCCCAAGCCGCCGATCTACGACGACTACGATACCGAGTCCGAAGAGGTTTACGACGCCGATTTCGAGAGTATCGTGCGCCAGATGCTGGTACGTATCGGTGAGCAGCCGGAACGCGAGGGTCTGTTGCGTACACCGCTCCGGGTCGCCAAGGCGATGGACTTCCTCACCAGCGGCTACGACATGACCGTGCAGGATGTCGTCCGCAATGCGGTGTTCGAGGAAAAGTGCGAGGAAATGGTTATCGTCAAGGACATCGAGTTCTACTCGATGTGCGAACACCATATCCTGCCGTTCTTTGGCAAGGCGCATGTCGCCTACCTCCCCAACAACCGTGTCATCGGGCTGTCCAAAGTCGCGCGCATTGTCGATGTGTTCGCACGCCGGCTGCAGGTGCAGGAACGACTGACTAATCAGATCGCCGATGCACTTATGGAGATTCTCAGCCCTCACGGTGTCGCTGTCATCATCGAGGCAAGTCATTTCTGTATGATGATGCGTGGCGTGCAGAAGCAGAGCAGTTCCACCGTGACCAGCGCCATGCGCGGAACCTACCGCGACAATGCGCGTTCCCGCGCGGAATTGATGGACCTGATCAGGGACTGAGACTGAGCCATGTCGGCTGCGGCATATTGGCAGCGCCTGGGATGCACCGCGCTGCTGGCAGGTGCGATCCTGCTCACCCTCGCTGCCTGTGCCGTCAACAGGCCGACATCCCCTTCACCTCTGATCGATGTACACCTCCATTTCAACTGGGATCAGGCCGAGCTGATCGAGCCTGAGCAGGCGGTACAGCGCCTGCGGGACGCCGGGGTTCTGATGGGTGTTGTCTCGAGCGTACCCAGTCACTACGCCGCACGGCTTCACGCCGCGGCGCCCGATCGAATCATTGCCTTGTTCAGCCCCTACCTCGAACCCGGCCGGCGTTGGCTCTGGCATCGTCAGCCGGGCGTGGTCGAGGCAACCCGCACCGCGTTGGAAAGCGGCATCTATCGTGGCATAGGTGAACTGCATCTGGAACCGGGCGCCGGACCGCGCCTGGATGATCCGGTGCTTACCGCCCTGCTGAAGCTGGCAGTCGAATTTGACGTGCCGGCACTCGTACACACCGATACTTCGGATCATCGCTATCTGCTGACACTCTGCCGAGCGCATCCGCGGGCGCGGATCCTATGGGCACATGCAGGCGGGAAACTGGCTGTGGACGAGATCGGACTTCTGCTGGATCGCTGCCCGAATGTCTCGGCGGATCTGTCCGCGCGCGACCCCTGGCGTTATGACAGCCTGGCCGACGTTGTGGGGGAGCTGCCGCACGGCTGGCGTGAACTCATTCTGCGCCACCCCGGTCGTTTCATGATCGGTTCCGATCCGGTATGGAGTGTACGCAAGACACAACGCTGGGACAGTGCAGACGAAGGCTGGGACTATCTCGCCATGCTGCTGGAGTATCACCGCCACTGGCTGGCTCATTTTCCGAAGCACATACAGCACCGGTTGCTGGTTGAAAATGCACAGACCTTTTTCCGTATCGCGCCACTGCCTTGATAACAAGCCCTAGTGATCACGCCCAACTCGCAATCACTCAAACCCCAATCCACCCGCGGTTGCATCGTACACGGACCCTCGCCATCATCGCTCCATGCCCAATAGCGCCGCGCAGAATACTCGCCTGAATTCCCTGGAACAGCTTCGCTTCAGCAACAGCTTCGCCAGACTCCCCGACTGCTTTTATACGCGTGTGCTTCCACAACCTCTGGCCAATCCGTATCTGGTCAGTTTCAATCCTGCCGCCGCGGAATTGCTCGAACTGGATACTGCCGAAGCTCTGCGTGCAGACTTCCCGGTCATTTTCAACGGCGGCAAGCTGCTGCAGGGCAGCGAACCGCTGGCGATGCTCTACGCCGGACATCAGTTCGGTCATTATGTCCCGCAACTCGGTGATGGACGCGCAATTGTATTAGGCGAAGTCACAACGAGCCGCGGCCAGCGTTGGGAACTGCAACTCAAGGGCGCCGGCCAGACGCCCTTCTCACGCGACGGCGACGGTCGCGCCGTGCTGCGCTCCACTATCCGTGAGTATCTCTGTAGTGAGGCCATGCATGGCCTGGGTATCCCGACAACGCGTGCCCTTTGCATCGTGGGCTCGGATGAAGAGATCTATCGGGAATCAATCGAGACTGGCGCTGTATTGTTACGCATGGCACCCAGCCATGTCCGGTTCGGCTCGTTCGAGGCGTTTTATTATCGCGGACAATTCGACGCGCTGCGCACCCTGGCTGACTACGTCATCGAACATCATTACCCGGAACTGGCTGATCATAGCAATCGCTATTTGGCCCTTTTCCGCGAGGTGGTTCAGCGTACTGCCCGACTGGTTGCCGACTGGCAGTTGGCGGGCTTCGCCCACGGCGTGATGAATACCGACAATATGTCGATTCTCGGCCTCACCCTGGACTATGGCCCATTCGGATTTCTGGACGATTACGAACCCGGTTTCGTCTGCAATCACTCCGACCATCATGGCCGCTATGCCTTCGATCGACAGCCGGATGTCGCTTTGTGGAATCTGAGTTGTCTGGGCCAGGCATTGCTACCGCTCTTTGACGACAATGCCGAAGCGGCTGCCGAGCAGGCAATGGCGCAGTTCGATTTCTATAAAGAGACTTTTCTTGCTCATTACAACCGTGGCATGCAGCGTAAGCTGGGGCTACGCGAGACCCGCAACGGCGATGAACAACTTGCTCAGCGACTTCTCGATCACATGGCGGCTGAACGTCGCGATTACACCAATACCTGGCGCCTTCTTGCCGAGTTCGACAGCACATCCGCGGCCAGCAACGACCGCCTGCGCGATCATTTTATCGACCGCGCGGCGTTCGATGCGTGGGCCATTGACTATGGCGCGCGTCTGCGTATCGAGCACAGTGACGACAGCGCGCGGCACAAGTCCATGAACAACGTAAATCCCAAGTACGTATTACGCAACTATCTGGCTCAGACCGCTATCGAGCGTGCACGCAATCAACGTGACTACTCTGAAATCGATCGACTGTTGCGTGTTCTTCAATCCCCCTTCGCCGAACACCCCGACGATGAAGCGCTGGCGGCCCCACCGCCGGATTGGGGACGGAAAATCTCTGTCAGCTGCTCGTCCTGATGCCATGCTACCCGACCTGAACAAACTCTCCGTCCTGATTCGCGAGGCCGCCCGCGCGGAGTTACTGCCGCGCTTCACCCGCGTGGCTCAGGAACACAAGGCGGATGGCAGCATTCTCACCGAGGCTGATCTCGCCATGGATGAGCGCTTGGGTAAGGAGCTTGCTTACAGTTGGCCTGACATCGCCTTTCTAAGCGAAGAAATGGAACAGGACGAGCAGGAGCGCCTGCTTCAATCCAGCAACCAGCCGCTCTGGTGCCTGGACCCGCTGGATGGGACAAGTAACTTTGCCGCGGGGATACCCTTCTTCGGCGTATCGCTCGCATTGCTGCAGAACGGAGCACCGCTACTGGGCGTGATTTACGATCCGATCCGCGATGAATGCTTCACTACCCAGCGGGGTGCCGGTACGCAGCTGAACGGTGAGCCGCTACACACTCCAGCCATTACGGTACCACTACAGAAATCCATAGCGCTGATAGACTTCAAACGTCTGACACCCACGTTGCGCAATCGACTTCTCAGCGATGCTCCGTTCCACTCCCAGCGCAATTTCGGTTCCTGTGCATTGGAATGGGCCTGGCTCGCTGCCGGTCGCGGCCATGTTTATCTGCATGGGGGCCAAAAGCTGTGGGATTTTGCGGCGGGAACTCTGTTGCTGGAGGAGGCAGGCGGCAGCAGCATTACTTTGGAGGGCGAACCCGTGTTCAAAGCCGCCATTCAACCACGCTCTGTGGTAGCGTCGCCCGACCCGTCGCTGAACCAGACGTGGCTAAACTGGCTGCAGGAAGCGATTTAAAGACCCGATACGGCCGCATCACTCAGAGCGGGAAAATCTTTGGCAAATTTTCGGATCCATTCGCGTGCGGCCTGCTCACCGCTCAACACCCGTCCCTCACGTTCAAGGACCTGCTTCTTATA
>JBFEJM010000124.1:0-6862 GCA_041553175.1 Gammaproteobacteria bacterium
ACTCGGACTCCGGCACTGCGACCTTTTGCAGGCATCCACCACCTTCTTCGCCCCGCGCGATGAAGAAGGGGATATTCACCGCGTTCTCGGAAATCATCGCTTCATACACGCGCGAAAGGGATGCGCCGCGCGTGTCATTGATATCGACAGCAAGCTTGTGTCGGTTTTTGGTGATCAGTTCGACGAAAAAATCATCAACTTCATACTCAAGTTTGTTACGCATGCGTTCCAACATAATGACCGTCGAGGTTCCGGCTTCGACCTTGACCACCCGATAAGGAACACTCGACAGATCCAGACTGGGGCGTTTCGCCTGCAGACTGACCAAGGCGACCTTGACTTCATCGCCCTCCGCGACCTGGATCTTCTGCTCGGTCTTGATAGCCAGACCACGTTTGGAGATATCACGTGTCCGGCCCTTTACACGCCCCCCGGGTAAGGCGATCTCGACAGATGTCTCGGCCAGATAACGGTCTTCCCGACGCCGCTCCACATAGCCGAAACGAACCAGCTCGGGGATTACGACATGCTCCGCTCGACTGATTTCCTGATACAAGGGAAGCTGGCGCCGGGAGTTGCCGATCCAGCAATGCAGATTGCGCACATCTATCTGCTGCATTTCCAAATCAGGCTGGGCACCGACCGCCGACTTCACCTGCTCGGTAATATCGACCACCATCCCGGTAAAGACGATTTCATCGAGGCGTTCGCGCAGATACTTCACTTCATCTGCCGATTTCTCCATTAGCCGCCCCGTCAGCATCTCGAACTTACGGGGACTGATATCCCGCAACGGATCATTGGAAGCCAATACCTTCACTACACAATGCTCATCGTGAGCCAGCGTGAAGCGCAGGAATGCCTTGAGAGCCTTCTCATCTTTAAGCTCGAAATCGGCGGCAGAATGAATTCGATACTCATTGCCGGATTTCTCACGATACATCATCAACAGGAATTCACGGCTTTCGCGCAGATGAAGCAAGCGGGGCGCCAGACATAATGGCGAAAAGTCATAGTTATCGATGTCATTGCGAAAAAATTGAGCTAGCGGCTGATTGCCATCGGTGATCGCAACGGCCTGTGTATAGGGCTTATCCGCTTCGTCCTGACTGACGAAAAATGACAGCTGCATCAGACTTTCGGTATAGATACGTTCATACAACCACGAGCAGACGGACCAGAAATCGTCATCCACATCGAGTTTGTATTTGCGCTTATAGCGATCAATCAGGTCGAGAACGAACGTGGCGAACTCTTGCGGCGGCTCCTCTGCCGCGATCCGCACCCGCAATTGATGTTCAGCATCCCTTTGCTCACTGGATACCACAAGGTAACGGATGTTCTGCAGATCCAGGCCATCATTCTGTTCCTGCAAAGACAAGAAGCTGACCGTGATCTCCGTACCCGGCTCGAAAGCGTATATGCCTTTGAGGACGACCTGCAGTCCATTCACGGATATATCGCGGGTCGTACCGCTGTAGACCGTGTCGCCGGCGCGCAGGTCGACAGCGGTTACATATTGCAGGCGATCTTCGCTACGTTTCTTGAAATAGCCGAAAGGAACAACTTCGGGCTGGAACAACGCCGATGCAGAATTCCTGCCCGAACCGGCACTGGAGGAGTCCCCGAGCCCCGCCTGTTGTGGGCTTGCTTGCGCATGCTGCCGCCGCTGGGCAAGCTCTTTGGCGGATTGCGCATCGCGGATGGCGCGATTGGTGTGCCTGCCGTTGACGATAGCCTCGTAGGTCGCCACCGTAAACACGCCATTACAGGCTTTAAGTCCCTGCTGATAGATTGCGTAGGAGGTATCATCGAGAAAGAAGACGCGGTTGTTCAGCACATACTTGCGGCACTCACCAGGCACTTTGCCGCGCATGTCGATGGTTTCAAAGCAGACCCGCAACAGCCGCTTGTCTTCCATCTTGCGCAGGAAACGGCCGGTCTCCGAGTCCTGCGTGACCTGCTCGGTAATCAGTTCCTTGTGCGACGAATGCGCACTCGCACTGCGGTAGTGTTTAATGGTGACTTCTGCCATCGAAAGGGCCCCTACAGCCGCAAACCGGCCGCAATCCAGACAGATATTTTATATATTTAACATTGGATTACGGATACTCACCGTCGCGACGGGCCAGACCAACCGGCGCCCTGAACCACCTCGCCTAGGTGATATCGGCTAAATCACCCTTTTTCTCCAGCCAGGCGCGTCGATCGGCGGCGCGCTTCTTGGCGAGCAGCATATCCATGATCTGATGCGTATCATCCGCGGCATCCAGGGTCAGTTGCACCAGGCGCCGAGTGTCGGGGTTGATAGTTGTTTCACGTAACTGCAATGGGTTCATCTCGCCCAGGCCCTTGAAACGTTGGACGTTAACCTTGCCCTTGATCTTTTCCGCCGCGATCCGGTCCAGTACGCCCTGCTTCTCAGCATCATCCAGCGCGTAGAACACCTGCTTACCCACATCGATACGGTACAGCGGCGGCATGGCCACATAGACGTGCCCGGCATCGACCAACGGCCGGAAATGACGCAGAAACAGCGCGCACAACAAGGTGGCGATATGGGCACCATCGGAATCCGCGTCGGCGAGTATGCAGATCTTGCCGTAGCGCAGCCCTTTAAGGTTGTCAGAGCCGGGGTCGACACCGACCGCAACGGAAATATCGTGTACTTCCTGCGAGGCCAGCACCTCACCGGGATCGACTTCCCAGGTGTTGAGGATCTTGCCGCGCAACGGCATCACCGCCTGGAACTCGCGGTCACGTGCCTGCTTGGCGGACCCACCGGCCGAATCACCCTCGACCAGGAACAGTTCGGTGTGGGCCGGATCCGCGGACGTACAATCCGCCAGCTTGCCGGGCAGCGCAGGACCGGCGGTGATTTTCTTGCGCACGACCTTCTTACCCGCGCGCAAGCGGCTTTGCGCATTGAGTATGGCGAGCTGGGCGATGCGCTCACCCATTTCGGTATGCTGATTCAGCCAGAGGCTGAAGGCATCCTTGACCACGCCGGACACGAAGGCGGCGCATTCGCGCGAACCGAGACGTTCCTTGGTCTGGCCCGAGAATTGCGGATCGGCGAGTTTGACCGACAGTATGTAACAGCAACGGTCCCAGACATCTTCCGGTGTGATCCGGACACCGCGTGGCAGCAGATTGCGGAACTCGCAGAATTCCCGGATCGCTTCGGTGAGCCCGGTGCGCAAACCGTTGACATGGGTGCCGCCCTGCGCGGTCGGAATCAGGTTTACATAGCTTTCCGCGACCATTTCGCCGGCATCGGCCAACCACACCACCGCCCATTCGGCGGCCTCGCGGTTGCCACGCAGATTGCCGACAAACGGCTCCTCCGGCAGGCGCTCCGAACCCGCCAGCGCGTCCACCAGATAATCACGCAGCCCGTCCTCGTAATGCCATTCCTCGCGCTCGCCACTGGCCTCGTCAAGGAACTTCACCAGCAGCCCCGGACAGAGCACGGCCTTGGCCCGCAACACATGCTTTAAACGGGGCAGCGAAAATTTAGGGGAATCGAAATACTTCGCATCGGGCCAGAAGCGGACTGTCGTTCCGGTATTCTGTTTGCCGACAGTGCCGATTTCCTCCAACTCGGAAACCTTGTCGCCATTGCCGAACGCGATGTTGTACTCCTTGCCGCCGCGTCTTACCCACACTTCGAGATGCTTGGACAGTGCGTTGACCACAGATACGCCGACGCCGTGCAAGCCGCCGGAGAATTGATAATTCTTATCGGAAAATTTTCCGCCCGCATGCAGACGCGTCAGGATGACCTCGACGCCCGGCACACCTTCTTCCGGATGGACATCAACTGGCATACCGCGACCGTCGTCCCGAACCTCCAGCGACCCGTCCTTGAAGACGGTTACTTCGATGCGTTTGGCGTGACCGGCGATCGCCTCATCGACACTGTTGTCGATAACCTCCTGCGCCAGATGATTGGGGCGGGTGGTATCGGTATACATGCCCGGGCGCTTACGCACCGGGTCGAGACCGCTGAGTACTTCGATCGAAGAGGCGTCGTAGTTGGAGCTCATAAGACAATCACTACACAAATCAGGGTGGATCGGGAATGGCGGTTGCGGGCTATGCCGGATAGATCAATCACCATAACGCAGGCGGCGCATGATCTCCGCCCGTGGCACGACGCCCATTGCCGGCCGACAGAAATAGTGCCGGTACAGACGCTCCCGGTAGCGCTGCACGCCGAGATCGGCGATCGGTGTCCAGACTTCATCGGCAACAGCCTGCCAGGTTCCGTCAGACGACCCGAAGGCGTAGGTGCGCCACGCCCGGGCGGAACAGCGGATACCTTCGAAAAAAACATTCTCCGAGCCGGACGCCGATCGCAGCACCATGACATAGCGCACCACGCCGTCCTCACCGACACTCAGGGTGGGTTCGTCGATCAACACCTCCAGCGTGGAGCCGGGGATATGCATCTCCACCGCACGCAGATGACTGCCATCCGGATAGGGTGGCAGCGCCTGCGCCTGTTCCTTCCAGGGCTCCTTCTCTACGAAATCGATATCAGCCGACTCGTAGTCGGAAAAGGAAGTGCTCAGCAGTCGGACCGGCGCGGCCAACAGCAGCAACAGGGTGGTCGCGCGAAGGATCGCGCGGGTAAGGCTGGAACTGGAAATGGCTGGATCTCCCCTTCGGATTCAGCCGGCATTCTAAAAGGCTTTGCCGGCCGCGACCAGCCGTTTCGGTCGACGGTCAGGCCAGATCGGCGACCAGCGCATCCCGTACCGGGGGAGCAACCGCCGCAACCGTATGGGGATACTGCGGATGATCGATACCAAGACCGATCGCGGCACCTTTCTTGGCGGCAGCGACCATTTCGGGTGTCAGCTCGAAGCGGACGAAATGCACCGAGGAGGTCTTGTCTGCGGTTTCCCGCTCCATGTCCTCATCGGCGATGGCGTAGACAGGTTCGAACTCACCCACACGTACCCAAAGCCGGTCCTCCACCCCTACCAGACGTGCCAGCACCCCGCGGCGCTCGTCCGGGTCCGGTACTTCGATCATGAACGTTGCCTTCCAATTGCTGCCGTCCGGAATAAGCGGATTGTAGGCATCGAGTTCCTCCTGAATGCCGGAGGCCTCGAAAATCTTTTCCACCCGCAGCATTTCCTGAATCTGGTACTGCATGGTCAGGCGATCTTCGAAATACAGCGTGGCAACCGGACCCACTGCGACCTGACGGAATTTCTTGTGCGCCAGCACCCTGGCACGGAAGTCAGAACGCACTTCGGCGTATTTCTCCAATGGATACAGGTCCTGGCGGGTCAGTTTGGCGGCGCTCATTGCAGTCTCCATGAGGTGTCCTCACTCGTGTTTCGTGTGTTCAAGTTTGGCGATCGGTTTGTCGGTGAAGAGGTAGTCGCGCAATTCCTTGTCAAAGGCGGGATCGTGACGGCGGATCCATTCCAGCACCATCGCCGCATGTTCTTTCTCCTCATCGCGGTTATGGGCGAGTATCGCTTTCAACTCCTCATCCTTGCAGGCATCGACGCGTTGCTGATACCAATCCACCGCCTCCAGCTCTTCCATCAGGGAGACGATGGCCCGATGCATATCGCGCGTCACGTCGGACAGTTCAGCAGCGGGTTCGTGATAGCCCTCGTTCGCCATTTTCCGTTCTCCCGTTTCGGTTACAGACCGTATGCCATGCGCAGCAGCGTCATCGGGTGTTCGGGCTTGCCGCCCTGATCAAGACCGTTCTCGATCTGATGACCCGCCATCGGGCAATCGCTGCTGTAATGATCCGCTTTGGCTTGCGTGACTTTGTTGACCACCGGTTTGCATATTTTCATGGATGTCTCATGAAATTCGCTTTTGACGGCGTAGGTTCCGTCATGTCCGGAACAGCGCTCAATGGCCTGCACCTGCGTATTCGGGACCAGTTGCAGCGCATCGCGTGTTTTCAGTCCGATGTTCTGCACCCGCAGATGGCAGGCGACGTGATACGCGATCGTGCCGAGCGACTGTTTGAAATCGGTATTGAGCTTGCCATGCTTGTGACGCAGCATCAGATATTCGAACGGGTCGTAGATATGATCGCGCACCTTGGCGACATCGGCATCGTCCGGGAACATCAATGGAAGTTCCTGCTTGAACATGAGCACACAGGACGGCACCGGTGCGACGATATCCCAACCCGCGTCGATCAACGCCACCAGCTGCGGAATATTGGCCTCTTTGGACAGCGCCACCGACTCCAGATCACCCAGTTCCAACTTGGGCATTCCACAGCAACGCTCCTTGTCGACCAGCTTGACCGGTATGCCGTTGTGCTCGAATACCGCAACCAGGTCGGCGCCGATCTGCGGCTCGTTGTAGTTGCCGTAGCAGGTCGTGAAGAGTGCCGCCTTGCCCGTGGTCGGGCCGGCTGCTTCCCCTTCGGACGAACGCGGCGAATGATCGCGCATCCGTTTGCGCAAGGTCGAACTGTGGTATTCGGGCAGAATCGCGTCCGGATGCACGCCGAGCGTCTTGTCGAGCAGTTTGCGCACCGGCGAGAGCTTATTGGCCGCGTTGACCACTTGCGCCACCACCGGAATGCCGGCCAGCGAGCCCACCATATCGGTCGAGGTCAGCAGCTTGTCACGGCCGCGCACGTTGCCCTGGCGAAACTTCACCGCCTTCGCACGCAGCATCAAATGCGGAAAATCGAGATTCCACTCGTGCGGCGGCACATAGGGACATTTGGTCATGAAACACATGTCACACAGGTAACAGTGGTCGACGACATCCCAGTACACCTTTTTCGGTACACCATCGAGTTCCAGGGTGTCCGATTCGTCGATCGCATCGAACAAGGTCGGAAACGAATTGCACAGATTGA
>JBFEJM010000125.1:0-6856 GCA_041553175.1 Gammaproteobacteria bacterium
GCCGATACATCTGATAGCCGGCCAGCGAGTCGAGCACGCTCTTCCATTGAATATCGTCAAACGGTCGCAGTTCTCCGGTAACCGACGGCAGCAGGTTGCTGCCGCGCACGTCGATAACGCGTGTCGTCATGTCGGCGCGTTCGATGTTACGTCCCATGCGCAGAAAATCGTAGGCCTGATCGTGGCTCATCGTGCTGGAGAGTTTTCCCGCCAGCAGCTGACTGTAATCGATGATCCGTCGCAGGTAGGCATAGCGCCCGCGACGCGACACGCCGCTGTTTTTGTTGTCGCTGGCGTAGGAATACAGATCGTTCAGGGTTTCCCAGGCCGACCGCGGCAGAATCGCGCGCGTCGTTCGCAGATTTTCCCGCGCATGGGCCAGCGAACAGACGATACAGTTCGGATTGCGTGAATCCGCCAACAGGAAGCGGACGACGTTGCGTTCGCTGGCCCCGGCATAATGCTCGTTGAACAGATCCGCATGCCCGGTAATCGCGACCAGGGGTTCCCACCCGAGCTCCATGGTGCGCGGCATGTCCAGGAGCAGATTGTTGTTGACCAGAATGATCCGCGCCGTGTTCTCTGCCCGCTCGATATAGCGCGCCATCCAATATACGCGTTCCGCCACACTGGATAACAACATACTCAATTCTCTCCCGTCTCGACCACCCAGGTGTCTTTACTGCCGCCGCCCTGTGAGGAGTTGACCACCAACGAACCCTTTTTCAACGCGACACGGGTCAGGCCTCCGCTAGTCACATGACTGGAATCCCCTGACAATATGAAAGGACGCAGATCGATATGGCGCGGCTCGACCACACCGTCACACAGTGTCGGCGTGGTCGACAGGGACAGAGTCGGCTGCGCTATGTAGTTGCGGGGATCTTTCTTGATCAATTCGGCAAAATGCTGCTGATCCTTCCTGCTGGCCATGGGCCCCACCATCATTCCATAACCACCCGACTCGTTTGCCGGCTTGACCACGAGCTTGTCCAGATTGGCCAGCACGTACTCACGCTGTTTGTCGTCCATACACAGATAGGTCGGAACATTCGGCAGAATCGGTTCTTGATCCAGGTAATAGCGGATCATGGCGGGGACATAGGCATAGACGACCTTGTCATCCGCGACACCGGCACCCGGTGCGTTGGCGATGGCGACATTACCCTTGCGCCAGGCACGCATCAGTCCGCGCACACCGATCACGGAGTCCGGGCGGAACACCTCGGGATCGAGAAAGAGATCGTCGACACGCCGGTAGATGACGTCGACACGTTCCAGTCCGCCGACGGTGCGCAGATAGACGCAATCGTCCTCCGGTACCACCAGATCGGTGCCCGCGACCAGATTGACGCCCATCTGCTGAGCGAGATAGGAGTGTTCGAAATAGGCCGAGTTATAGATGCCCGGCGTGAGCACCACAATGGTCGGATAGTCGGCCGGACGCGGCGACAGCGAGGCCAGCATGTCGAACAGTTGGGTCGGATAGGCATCGACCGGCTGAATGCTGTAGTCCTCGAACAGCTCCGGAAACACCCGCTTCATCACCAGCCGGTTTTCCAGCATATAGGACACTCCGGACGGCACCCGCAGGTTGTCTTCCAGCACGTATAACGTCCCGTCCCGGTCGCGCACCATGTCGCTGCCGCAGATATGGGCCCATATGTCCAGTGCCGGCCTGATTCCCATGCACTGCTCACGCAAATTGACCGAATCCCGCAGCAACTCGCGGGGGAATACGCCGTCCTTGATGATGCGCTTGTCGCCATAGATGTCGGCGATGAACATGTTCAGCGCCTGGACGCGCTGCTTGAGACCGGCATCCGTGTGCTGCCACTCGCGCGCGGAAATGATCCGCGGAATGATATCGAACGGCCAGGTGCGGTCGATGCCGCCCTCTTCGCTGTAGACAGTGAAGGTGATACCCATCACGCGCATCGCCAGCTCGGCGGCATCGCGCCGTTCGAGCAGATCCATATCGCTGAGAGCGCCGATATAGCGCGCCGCACCGCGAGCGGCCTGGCGGGCATTGCCTTTGGGCGTGATCAGTTCATCCCAGGTATCCGGAACCGCATAGTCCTTCCACCGAATCGTCATTCCGTACAGCGCCTCAATAGGGTATCTGCGGTGCGTTCTCCCGCCAAAACAGGGCTGCGACGGTCCCGGTCGATCGCGTACTAAGAACCACCTGCAGTATTGATCGGCAAACTTCGTGCCACGCCGTTTGTTCCCACGAACTCACACATTCCTGCGGGCTTGGCGCTGTACCTGGCGATATCGATGCACCAACCCTGTGCATGGGTCGGTCGGCTGCACGTGATTTGCACCAACTCCGCGCCGATGCGGGCGAACTGGTTCCAGAACCGCCGCGGCAACGCCACGCATGCGGAATTGTCTAAGCCACGGCTATATCGAGATATTGAATTTCCCCGCCCGATGCTTGCTGAGTGGATGCAGCTGCGCATTCCACTGGCGTAAATGTTGCTTGACGATATGTATGAATCAATGGCCAACGGAGGCCCGCAACTGCCATGCACGCGTCGACATCGTTCTCCCGTCAGGGTGACAAACAGAACTCGCCCTTCTTTGAAGAGTACCTTCAGCGCCTGCTCGAAGAACGCGATACGACCGGCCTGACCGGCATGATCGATCAGATCGACGCCATCATGATCACCGTCGACCCCGGCCATTCGGTACGCTATATCGGCGAACTGGCGCTGATGACGCCCTATCACTATCTGGTGACACTGGAGAGTGAAAATCATTGGACGCATGTCCTGCGGGTCGACATGAACTCGCCGGACTTCCTGGTACGAGAGGTCAAGGACCCCAACATTCGCGGTATCTTTCGCAGTCTGAACGAGGTCTATCCGATTGGTGCGAGCAAGCCGAACAGTCGCTACATGGGCGAGATTCTGCGTGTCGACGACCTGCACAGTGTCGTCAACTGTCAGCAGGAACGCGGCTTCCGCTTCTTTTCCCAGGACCAGATCCGCAAACTGGAACTGCCGGGCAATCTGGCTATCAGCAAGCCATCGCCCTATACCCACAATATCGTCGCGTACATGGAACGGCCACGGGAAGATATCCGCGTCTATGCGCTGGGCCTCAGCGAAATACGCTCTGAGATACAGGACGTCTATTTAGCGGCAAAGGCGCTGCAGAAGAGCCTGGCCATCGATGATCTGATTCTGCCGATCGATCACCTGGCGACCCGGGTCTACTGTCAGAACCGCGAGGTGGCGATCCTCGAATGGCTATCGCTGTCGAGTTACTACTATTGGGGTTCGTACGACATCAAGGATCAAAACTCATCGACCAATGTGACCAAGAGCGTGCACCACAACAGCGAGATCCGCAGCCCGGCCAAGGTGTTCACGGCCAACAATACACCCTACTTCGTCAATCATCTGGAACGACTGCCCTCGCCCACCGAGACCTTCGTCCGCAACTATGGTCCGCGCCTGCATCATATCGCGCTGGCAGTGCGCGATGGCGAAACCGAAGGTCGGGAAAATATCGAACATGTGGTCAAGCAGATCGCCGCCCAGGGACGCGACTTCCTGCTTGACGTCATCGGATCCAAGGAACAGGGCCTGAAACAGATATTCTCCAGCGCCTCGGAACACTCGTCCCTGATCGTCGAGTATGTGCAGCGCTTCGGCACCTTCGATGGCTTTTTCGCCAAAGACAATGTCGCCGAACTCACCCATGCCGCTGGCGTGGAAGAGGAGCTGCTGGAATTGCAGGCCCAGTCCCGACTCGAATAACGTCGATCAAAACGCCCTGGTGCTGAAACGCTATGCCGCGTGGTGCTGCGCGGTGCCAGTTCCGTCGTCTTCAAGGTAATAGCGCGCCTGCACCTGCAAATCATCGTCAAACTCATAGATCAGAGGCGCACCGGTGGGAATGTTCAGCTCCATGACATCCCGGTCCGAAATCTGCTCCAGATGCTTCATCAACGCACGCAAGGTGTTGCCATGCGCCACCACAAGAATACGTTGCTCCTGCCGGATCTTCAGCAGAATGCGTTCCTGCCAGCAGGCAATACTACGCTCCATCGTGTCCTGCAATGATTCTGTCCAGGGTAGTTTCGCCGGCGGGACGTCGTGGTAACGGTGGTCGTGAAAGGGCAAACGGGGATCAGTCACACCCAATGCAGGCGGACGCACTGCAAACCCGCGGCGCCATTCATGCACTTGTGCAGCACCGAAGTGCGCGGCCACCTCGTCCTTATTCAGGCCTTGCAGGGAACCGTAATGGCGTTCATTGAGTCGCCAGTCCTTCTCCGCCTGAATCCACATCAGGTCCATCACATCCTGCACGACCCAAAGGGTACGGATGGCGCGTTTGAGCAACGAGGTGAAGGCATAATCGAACGTATAGCCGGTCGACTTCAGCAGCTGACCGGCCGCGCGCGCCTCTTCCATGCCGCGTTTGGACAGATCGACGTCGGTCCAGCCGGTAAACCTGTTCTCCAGATTCCAGGTGCTTTCACCATGACGCAGAAACACGATCTTGATCATTGCCGTTCTCCCTGGGCAAGCTGGGAACCCTGACAGGAACCGTGCGCAGCGGCGAGTGCAATTGAACTGATCGCTACTGCTTCACGTCAGCTTGTGAATTACCGAGCATTTCCTGTGCCACACGGAAAAACAGTGGGTTAGCATGAATCTCACGATTTATTCGAACAGTAACTGTGCAGAGACGCGTCTCTCTGAGCCAAACTGGTGCGGGACAGGCGTTGCAGCGCGATCCCATTCCGGCCTGGATTCGGTTGGTCAGTTGACGGCATTCGACCGACTGCCGGTCCGCTTCTCCGGCCCACGACCGGACATCGCCAGTTGAAACGTTGGCTGGCTGAGCTGGGGCCAACTCATTTCCAATACTGAAAGCCGACTGGTTACACCATGTACTTTTCAGATTGCATTCCTGGTTCACTTGCCGCACGCTTTCGAGCGCGGCGATTCGCCGCACAAACTTGAGCGTCCCGCACATACCCATGTCACGCCTTTTCGTCACTCTGCTCACCCTGCTCGTCGGCTCCCTGGCCATCGCGGCCCCAGCGCTGCTGAATACAGCCGACCTGATCGCACTCGACCGTCTGACGCTCGAGGCCGCGCTCAAGGGCGATGTACAGACCTTGGAGCCCTACCTGGCCCCGCGCTTCCAGGCGAGTATCCAGGTACCGGCCGAGCACGGCCGTTATCAGACCCTGGTGTTCACGCGCTCGGAGTTTCTGCTCTACGCCTGGCAGGCACGCGCTGCGGCGCAGAACTATAAGGCACGGGCCAAACCCGGTGATTACCGAATCGCCCCGGACGGCCGTTCCGCGACCGGTGTGCGAATCGTCGATGAAAGTCTGATCTGGAACGGCCAACCCCTGCGCTACACGAGCGAGCGCACCACCCACTACCGGCCTTATGGCAGCAAGACACTCATCACCCGCCTGGAGGTACGTATTCTGGACTGGAGTCAGCGCGCGGCCGTCGAGTGAGCGGGGCCTTGGTACAGAACATGCCGCGGGCCCGCTTTACGGCCACATGATAGGACAATACGCGTGTTGGGACGAAGGTTACGACAGGAATGGAAACATCAGAAGTGGTTACTGGGCGATTTCGAATACGACACAGCCGGCGCATGAGGACCGATCGCCTGATGCGCCAACTGTACTTCAGATTTTAAAGTATTCCCGATACCACTCCACAAACCGCGCGATGCCATCTTCCACCGAGGTCGCCGGCTTGTAACCGACATCTTTGACCAGATCTTCCACATCCGCATAGGTGTCCGGCACATCACCCATCTGCAGCGGCAGCATATTCATTTCGGCCTTTCTGCCCAGACAATCTTCCAGCACCTTGATGTAATGCATCAGCTCCACCGGCTGATTATTGCCGATGTTGTAGAGCTTATAGGGCGCGTTGCTGGTGGCGGAGTCGGGATCATCGCTGCTCCAGTTTGGATTGGGTTCGGGAATGCGATCGAGCGTGCGGATCACACCCTCGACGATATCGTCAATGAAGGTGAAGTCGCGGCGATGCTTGCCGTAATTGAAGACATCGATCGGTTTGCCGGCCAGGATGTTCTTGGTGAACAGAAACAGCGCCATGTCCGGACGCCCCCATGGGCCATAGACGGTAAAGAAGCGCAGACCGGTGGTGGGCAGGCGGAACAGATGGCTGTAGGTATGCGCCATCAGTTCATTGGCCTTTTTACTGGCGGCATACAGGCTGACCGGGTGGTCGACATTCTGATGCACCGAGAATGGCATTTTGGTGTTGGCGCCATACACGGAACTGCTGGAGGCATACACCAGATGTTCAACGCCGTTGTGGCGGCACCCTTCAAGAACATTCACGAAACCGACCAGGTTGGTATCCACATAGGAATGTGGATTCTCCAGCGAATAGCGCACGCCGGCCTGCGCGGCGAGATTCACGACGCGATCGGGTTTGTGCTTGGCAAACACCTCGGCAACAGCGGCACGGTCTTCGAGATTGACGCGTACATCGGTGTAGTTCTTGTTCGAGGTGGTACGGGCCAGGCGCGCCTTTTTAAGATTGACGTCATAGTAGTCATTCAGGTTATCGATACCGACAACCTGATCACCCCGCTCCAACAGCCGCAGCGCCAGACCCGAACCAATGAATCCGGCCGAGCCGGTAATCAATACCTTCATGAGAACCCCTTAATTTTTTTGTGGCGCGTAATTTACAGGCGACCGTCGACCTGATCGGCCGGAAGAACATATTTAACATCGAACAGCACGGCGTCAGGCTTGCCCAGCGCACGGATACGCTCGACGCCCATGTCGACAAACTGCTTGTGCGAAACGGCCAGGATGATGGCGTCA
>JBFEJM010000126.1:0-6821 GCA_041553175.1 Gammaproteobacteria bacterium
AGAGGTCGGATGGTAAGTTGTTTGACTCGTGCGCTGTTCTGCATGTCCGCTGCGTGTCGGCGTAACGCGCAGCCAGGGCGTCGCACGGTAAAGAACAATAACGCGTTAATGAACGTTGGCGTTTGCATTAGAGAACGCAACATTTGTTACCAAACAAGAGAATCCACGCAGGCACAAACTAGCCTGCGTCCTGTACACATGGACGTGGTGTGCGGGAGATTGCGGTAATGGCTGGTACAACTGATTCCGATTCCCTGACGGCTGGTACAGCCCGCAAGATTTTGCGGCTGCTGGAGGCTTTGCGCCAGTCGCAGGCGGGTGGCGTCATTTATCGCCAGGTCGAGCGCATGCTCGACGAAATTGTGGTGGCGAACAACGACACCCAGGTGGCGTACGCTAACGTAGCGGCCGCGTTGCTCGATGCCTATTCCGACCACCTGGATAAGGGGTCGCCGCTGCAAGTCCAGATCAAATTGCTCCGCACCCGCCTGCAGCCGCCCCTGTGCGTCTCGGATCTTCAGGCATTACGCCAGTATGTCGACGCATATAGCGAGCAGATAGGCAATCTGCAGGATTTCAATCAGGCGATGTTTGTCGATGCCGTTCGGCCGCTGTTGGGCGCATTCGGTTTCGAGGACGCCGGTCCGGCTGCTGCAAGTGGCGTAGCGATAGCGCCAGAGGTGGCGGCTTCCATTGCAACGGAGCCGTCCGCTCAACCCACCACGGTTGATACCACTGAAAATTCTGAAACAGAGCCAGCCCCCGCGCCACATCCTCTGGAGGGACTCATCGGTCAGCCGATGCTGCGGCGAGACGAGTCGGCGGATACGGATGAGGGTGAGGACGATGACGAATGGCATGCGTCCCAGCTCAGCCGAAGCCAACAGCTGGATGCACGCCGGCGCGATATTCAGGAATTGCAGGCCGGGCTGGCGCAGCAGGTTCTGGATACGATTGCCCAGAACGAAGAGTTCGGTGTTCTGCTTGAGGTGGTCCTCAATGAACTGCGTCAGGTCGATGAAGCGTCGGAGTTGGAAAATCTGCGCTGGACACTTATCCGCGAGATCGAGAAACTCATGTCAGGTCACCATGAGCTCGCGGACAAACTGGATAGTACGCACCACTATCTTCAGGTGGTCGAATCCGACAGCCGTCAGTTGACGGATGAATTGACCCGCGTGCGTTTGCTGAGTCTTACTGACGAACTTACCGGATTGCCCAATCGTCGCGCTTTCCTGCGCCGGCTCGAAGATGAAGTCGCGCGTGTACAGCGCTACGGATTCCCGTTGTCACTGGCGCTGATGGACCTGGATAAATTCAAGGAGATCAATGACAAGTACGGGCACGCCGGCGGCGACGAGGTGCTGCGGGTCTATTCCAAGAATATTCTCTCCATATTCAGACATCACGACCTGGTTGCCCGCTATGGTGGCGAGGAGTTCGCCGTGTTGTTGCCGAACACCGAGAGTGAGGGTGCAATACGGGCCTTGAACAAGGTCAAGAACCGTTGTGCTGAAACGCGCTGGCAGATCAACGGTTCCTCGGTGGTTTCGGTGCCGACCTTCTCCGCGGGGTTGGCCCTGTACAAGCCCGGCGAGACTTCCACCGCTTTTATCGAGCGTGTAGACAAGGCGCTGTATCGGGCCAAACGCCTGGGGCGTAATCGCACCGAAATGGACATGACCTATCAGGCCGATGCGGAAAGCAGGGCGTCTACCCAAAAGAGCCGCGAACCCACTTAAGCTTTTAGGGCAGGGCGCCGGAGCTATTTCCCCTGTTTATGCGTGGAACCCATCCCGACGGGATGGGTTCAATCCCGCTGTAGATCCGTAACTTACCCTAGCTCAACTGAGACTAATGCTGCAGCAGAGTTGCCTCCATAGCGTGGCTTTTCCGCGGCGGGTTCGTGTTCCACGGGTGCCGCCCGTATAATATGCGCGACTCATCCTTTCCTTGGGCCAAGTGGAGATTGATTGTGGCCGTTGTAGAACTTACGAAAGACAATTTTCAAGACATAGTTGCCAAAAACGACTTTGTGATCGTCGATTTCTGGGCGCCTTGGTGCGCACCTTGCCGGAACTTTGCGCCGATCTACGAGGCCGCTTCCGAAAAGAATGCCGATATCGTATTCGCCAAGGTGAATACCGAAGATGAGCAGGAACTGGCGGGTTATTTCCAGATCCGTTCCATCCCGACCCTGATGATCTTTCGTGAAAAGATCATCATATTTTCCCAGCCCGGTATGTTGCCGGCAAATGCCTTTGACGATCTGATCGCACGCGCCAAGGACTTGGATATGGATCATGTGCGCAAGGAGATCGCCGAGCAGGAAAGCAAGGCCTGATACGGCGAGCGTCGGTCTCGGCTGCGTCCGGGACCGATATTCTATTCCAATCCGTTCGTGTTTCTGTACACGAACGGATTTTTTTATACCAGAAAGCGCCTACCCGTATCCTTGTTGCGGGTGTGGATCGGTTATTTTCGCCGGGGCTTGAACGCCACTGCCTCGACGTCGCGGAAATGCGCCGCAAAGTGTGCCTTCATGCCTGAACGGATATGCTTGGGCAGTTCTTCGTAATCGCGCCTGTTGGCTTCCGGCAGTATCACTTCCTTGATGCCGGCACGTCGCGCCGCAATCATTTTTTCACACACACCACCGATGGGCAGCACCTGTCCGGTCAAGGTGAGTTCGCCGGTCATGGCCAGCGGCGATCGAGGTCGTATGCCGCGCGCCAGTGACAGCAGGGCCGTGGCCATGGTGATGCCGGCACTCGGACCATCCTTGGGTGTGGCACCTTCCGGCACATGCAGATGCACAAACGATGCATCGAAGAATGCAGGATCGCCGTGGTATTCCTCCAAGTGGCTGGAAACATAGCTGTAGGCGATCTCCGCCGATTCTTTCATGACATCGCCCAACTGTCCGGTCATTTTGAAGCCGCGGTTCTTGCTGTGCACCAGTGTCGCTTCGATGTTGAGTGTCGCGCCACCCATGGCGGTCCAGGCCAGACCGGTCACCACGCCTGTTCCACTGAACGGCTTTTCACGTTCGAACAGCGGTTTGCCAAGGAACTCACCAACCTGATCAATACCGATGCGCAGCTTTTTGGACTTGCCGGTGACGAATCCAACCGCGGCCTTGCGGATCATGCTGTTCAGTCGCTTCTCCAGTCCGCGTACACCGGACTCGCGCGCATAACCTTCGATCACGCGTTTCAACGCTGCATCGGTGATCTGCAACTTGCCGCGTTTGATACCGGCACGTTCGAGCAGCTTGGGCCACAGATGGTTACGGGCGATCTGTAGTTTCTCGCTGGTGATGTATCCGGAAAGCCGAATCACTTCCATGCGATCAAGCAATGGCGCGGGGATGGTATCGAACTGATTGGCAGTGCAGATGAACAGTACCTTTGACAGATCGAAACGGACATCCAGGTAGTGATCAAGAAACTCCGTATTCTGTTCGGGGTCCAGCACTTCCAGCAACGCCGAAGCCGGATCACCTTGAAAGGACGAGCCGATCTTGTCTATTTCATCGAGCATGATGACGGGGTTGCTGACACCCGACTCCTTGATCGCATGGATGAACTTGCCGGGCATTGCACCGATATAAGTGCGTCGATGGCCCTTGATTTCCGCCTCGTCACGCATGCCGCCCACACTGAGGCGATAGAATTTCCGCCCCAGCGTATTGGCGATCGAACGGCCGATGGAGGTCTTGCCGACACCGGGCGGCCCCACCAGCAGGATAATGGAGCCGGCGACTTCGCCCTTGAGGTGTCCCACGGCAAGAAACTCGATAATGCGATCCTTCACATCCTCGAGGCCATCGTGATCGGCGTCCAGCACAGTGCGTGCGTGATCGAGGTCGAGATTGTCTTCGGAGTGAATGCCCCAGGGCAGGGACGTCATCCAATCCAGATAGTTGCGGGTAACCGCATACTCCGGAGAGCCGGATTCCAAGATCGAGAGCTTCTGCATTTCCTCGTCGATGCGAGTCCGGGCGCCGTCCGGTATCGACAGTGCCTCCAGACGTTCCTGGAAGCGGTCCATATCCGCTGTACGGTCATCCTTGGCGATACCCAGTTCCTGCTGAATAGCCTTGAGCTGCTCGCGCAGGAAAAAGTTGCGCTGCTGCTCGGACATCTTTTCCTCGACCTTTTCCCGAATCTGCGTCTGCAGTTTCGCGACCTCGAGTTCCTTGCGGATCAACACCAGCACCTTCTTCATTCGATCCAGCACCGGGAAGGTTTCCAGGACATCCTGCAGTTCACCGCCGGACGCGGTTGTCAGGCTGGCGGCGAAATCTGTCAATGCCGAAGGTTCGTTCGGATTGAAACGGTTCAGAAAGAACTTCAGCTCTTCGCTGTACAGCGGGTTCAGCGGCACGAGTTCCTTCAGGGTATTGATGATCGCAATGGCATAGGCCTTGAGTTCATCATCGTTGCCCAGAATGTCATCGGGATATTCGACACGAGCGATGAAAGGTGGTTTTTTGGACAGCCATTTGACGATGCGGACCCGTTTCAGGCCTTCCGAAATGAACTGTATCTTGCCGGACTGACGCATCGGATGGTGAACGCGTACCACCGTGCCGACGAGTGAAAAATCCTCGGCAGTGGCCGCTTCCACATCCGCTTTGCTGACCGTGAACAGGCCCGCCAGATGCTGGGCCGATTCGCCGATGGCATTGATGGTCTCGATCCAGGGCTCATCGTTCATCAGCACGGGAACGCCTTGCGCCGGAAAGAAGGGCCGATCCGTCAATGGCAGTATGTGCAGCGTGTCGGGCAGAACAGTGGAGGGCAACGCAAGTCTGGAGCCGCTTTCTTCATCCCGCTCGAGATCGGCAACCACTTCGGCATCAATAGGGTCTTGGTCTGGCATGGTCAACTCATTATTTGATTTTGTTGGGCGGACAATCCGACGGAATCAATGAGATTGGGACGGCCCAGCCCCTTTTCAAGTCCGCTAAAGACTATCCTTTCGGGTCCTGTGTGCCGCGCCATGATGAAGTGAGTTCCCGGGATCTGCTAAATCAATCCGGCAAAAGGCTGTACTTCGACCAGTTCCCCCGCCCGTACGCCGGCACAGTCGGCCGGCAGGATTATGAAACAGTTCGATTTGCTCATCGACGACAGGACGTGGGATCCCTGCCGGCCGGTGCTGGTGACTGTCAGTGATCCATCGGCCGACGGGCTGAGAACGCCGCGCTGATACTCCAGACGCCCCGGTTGCTTCTTGAGGTCAACCGCGCAGGGAACGCGCAGACTCAGTGTCGGCGCCGCAGACATGCCCATCATTTTCTGCAGCGCGGGCTGGGCGAACTGATAGAAGGTCGCCATGACGGAAACAGGGTTGCCGGGCAAACCGAAGAACAGCGCGGTGCCGAGTGTACCGAAGGCGAGTGGTTTGCCGGGTTTCATGGCGATCTTCCAGAAATCCACCTGACCCATCTCGTCCAGCGTCTGCTTGACGAAATCCGCTTCGCCGACTGATACGCCACCCGAGGTGATCACCACATCGGCATTCGCACTGGCCTCCTGAAAGGCGCGACGTACCGCGCCCCGATCGTCACGGATCACGCCCAGATCCAGAATCTCCACGCCGAGCCGCGACAGCATCCCATGCAGCGTATAGCGGTTGCTGTCATAGATCTGACCGGGCTCAAGCGGTTCGCCGAGACTCTTGAGCTCATCGCCGGTGGAAAAGAACGCCACCCGCAGACGCCGTCTGACCCGGACTTCCGCAATGCCCAGCGAGGCGAGCACGCCGATCTCAGCCGGCAGCAATCGCGTGCCCGGCGCCAGCACGGTATCGCCGACTGCCATGTCTTCTCCAGCCTGGCGGACATTCTCGCCCGGCTTGTGATCGGCGCCGACTTCGATCGCATCGCCCTCGACCCGCACCTGCTCCTGCATCAGCACCGTATCCGCACCCTGGGGCATCATGGCGCCGGTCATGATCCGCACCGCCTGGCCCGCAGTGACCTTGCCCGCGAACGGGGCACCGGCCATGGCCCGTCCGATCACGGCCAGACGCGTATTGCCGCTGGTTGGCAGATCGGCGCCGCGCAGGGCGTAGCCGTCCATTGCCGAGTTCGTATAGGGCGGTACGTTGATGGAAGAGATGATCGGTGTCGCAAGTATGCGACCCAGTGCCGCGCGTATATGCAGCTGCTCCTCGCCGCTGATCGGTGTGATCAGGGCGTCGATGCGTTGTCGTGCCTGTTCGACAGTCAGCATGCCTTTGGGTACTGCGCAAGGGTCCTTCGCGGGGTTTGTCATGACTTCAGGTCCTATTCGACGGCGTTTGGCGTCGGCAGTGATTCACGATGAAGGCCGCAATTGCGGTCGGATCGTTCAGGTCGAGTCGCGGCAGTGGCGTGTCGACCGGATGATCGCAGGCAATGGCGATAATGGAATTGTCATTCGGGAACAGCAGCGGCTTGTTCAGTGCCGCCCGGTGCAGTTCGATTTTGGGAAAGCGTTCGTGCCGAAAACCTTCCACCAGTATCAGATCGAGGCGGCTGCGCTCGAGCCGGTCCAGCATGGCGGCGAGTGATACATCGCCGTCGGTCGCGTCCTCGACCATCAGCGCCCAACGCTGGTTGGATGCGATCAGCATCTGATCGGCGCCGGCCTTACGCAGCTCATAACTGTCCTTGCCGGGATGATCGATGTCGAATGCGTGATGCGCATGTTTCAGCATGCCGACGCGCAGACCTTCGGCCCGCAGCAGCGGCAAAACTTTCACCAGCAGCGTCGTCTTGCCTGTGCCGCTCCAGGCGGCTATTCCCAGTACCGGCGGATTATGGAAGA
>JBFEJM010000127.1:0-6749 GCA_041553175.1 Gammaproteobacteria bacterium
ACGACATAGCCCTGCGCCGTCAGTGTCAGCGCCAGCCAGTCGCGCATCGGCGCTTCGTCGTCGACAACCAGTATCCTGCCTGGTTCAGAGCGACTTGATTGCGATAGACCGGACCGAATGTTCACTTCGCCCCTCCCTGTAATCGCTACAGCGTCGAGCCCTCGACCGGCATCCCGCCAGCCAGTTCATTCCATTGATACAGGCATAGCCGAGCGCTACCCGCTTTGCAATGCGGGGACGGCAGAAGCCTGCGCAACAGTAAGCTAAGGTGCTGCCGGAGCGGCTTTTTCAAATTTATAAAAGGCACTGTTCAGATAACTGACGACAGCATCCAACTCGCCTTCATTCCACTCAGCACCCACATCCTGCCGGCACATGTCCACACGCGCTGTGAGCTCCTGCAGTGACTGCATACGGCGGGTTTCCCGGGTGTAGACACTGCTGTCGTGACAAACAAGACAGTCTTCGTCGTGCAGCGCTCGGCCCTGGCTCTGATCGACGGCAAGACAACTACCGCTCACACACCACAGGCCGGCTTGAATCGCTATCAGACAGATCCACCCTGATTGGCGCATTTCATCCTCCTTAACCACTGTCGATGATCGACTGCAGGATACCGTACAAACACGGGTTGATAGCAGACGCATGCGCTCGATCAAGTACAAACATCTGTTGCGCTGATCAAAGCCGTCAATTGTCAATTTCAAGCGGAAAGCGAACGCCGAATGATTCGAATCAACCGTTGACGAAAATCATATCCGTTAACTTAGTTATATAGTTATTTGGTTATATACTTAATGTAAGCCAATCCACTGTACATTCCGGTAGTCCCGGAAAGGATGAGGACATGGTCACCAAGAAATACGTCATGCTGGTCGATACCACGCGCTGCGTGAAGTGCGACGCATGTGTAACAGCCTGCCGGGCCGAGTGGAACACGCCGGTCGGATACTCGCGCAACTGGGTGCGCGAAGTTGAAACAAGCACCGCCGACGGCACACCCAGCCTCTCCTTCCTGTCCGGACGTTGTCAGCACTGCGACAATCCACCCTGCGTAGCGGCCTGCCCCACCGGCGCCACCTACAAGCGCGATGACGGCATGGTGTTGCTGGACCGGGGACTCTGCACCGGCTGCGAATTCTGTGTCGATGCCTGCCCCTACGGCGCGCGCTACAGAGATCCGACTGACGGCATGATTTCCAAATGCACCTTCTGTCAGCCCAAGGTGGATGCAGGCGGGCAACCGTCCTGTGTCGAAGTCTGCTTCAACCGTGCACTGACCTTCGGTGACGCCAACGACCCCGCATCCGAAGTGAGCCAGATGCTCGCCAACGGTGATTGGAAACAACTGACGACCGCTGAAGTGGACACTGGACCGAACCTCTACTATTCCGCCAACACGGCGCTGGACGACACGGTTCTTCCGCGCACCATCAAGCAACCCTTGCCCGCGCAGGTACTCACCGCAGGCGTCAATCCGGGTGTCAAAATCGGTCTGCTGGGTATGACGAGTGTGTTCGCTGCCGCCGGTCTGGTGAAACTGATTCATCGTAAAGCGGAGGTGCGTCGCCATGAGTAATGCACCCGTTACCGAAAAACGACTTGTATTCAGTCGTCCGAAGAAAGTGATCCGGCTGCACTGGTTCAATGCGATCGTATGGATCGTCCTGACGCTGTCCGGCCTGGGCATCATCAGAGGCAATCTTTCCTTTATGCCACAGGCCTACACCGAGACGCTGCAGAACATGGCCGGCGGGCAATTCAATCTGATAATGGGCCATTCCATTCTGGGCCTGGCCTGGGTTGCGGTGTTCGTGCTGTTTACCCTGTTCAACTGGAAGGACGTGGTATACCCGTTCCTGAGAAAGATACTTTCCCTCACACCCAGGTCGATCATCGCCGACGGCACGCAGATGGTTGTCGATATCGGCGGTCTGTTTGGACTGTTCAAGTCCGTCAAGCTGCCGCCCGCGGGACGCTACAACGGCGCCCAACGGCTGCTGGGCACACTGATACTGTTTTCGGGCGCCGCCATCGCGGTTACCGGCACAGTCATGTTTGCCCTGTTCCTGTTCACGCCCTTCTTCATCGATGGCGCGATCTTCCAATGGTCGCTGGTGGCACATGGCGCGTTTGTCGGACTGGTCTACATAGGGTTGATCGCGCACATCTACTACTCCGTGATCGAAGAGCCCGAAGTCCTGGAGTCGATGAAGAGCGGATACCTGGAAGAGGATTACATCAAACATCACAGCCCCGGCTGGTATGAAGAGCTCAAACACGAAGGCAAGGTCTGAGCTGGGCGATAACAGGAGATAGGCAATGAAGATCCAACTCAAATCAGCGGCACGTGCACTGGCGGCAGTGCTGGTACTGGGTTATGCCGGCAGCGCCTTGGCGGACGAACCGAACAAGAAACGCGGGCAGGTGTACTTCAAGATGGTCTGCACGGTTTGCCATATTCAGACGGCGGCCAAGGCCATTCCGCCCAACACACGCACGATGGCAGATTGGGCGGCCTATATGGACGCTGACAAGCACGACAGCACCGGGAACTCCGACCCCAAGGTCAGCCACTATACGAGCGCGGAATATCGCGACAGCATCAAGGACAGCAACAAGGCGGCGAAAAAGTTTCTCGACCTTCCGTCCGAGCAGCTCTTCGCCGATGTAAAAGCCTTTGTAGTCGGCGGCGCCAAGGATTCCGATACACCGGCATCCTGCAACTAGCCGGCGCTCTCCACTGCAAGGCAATGGGAGTACGGTCATGAACGACCAGAAAACAAAGACAGGCGCGACCTCGAACATCAGTCGGCGCGGATTCATCAGAGCGTGCGCGAGCGCGGGCGGCAGTGCCGCATTGGGCCTGCCTGCATTGACCGCAAACGCAGCCGCAATCCCGCACACGTCCGAAACCTGGTCCGAGGGACAGGTCATCAACTCCATCTGCGGCATGTGCGTCAATCGCTGCGGCATCAGATGCCGGGTGAAAAACGGTGTCGTGGAGAAAATCGAGGGCGAGCCGCGCAATCCCAAGTCACGCGGCCGTACCTGCGCCAAGGGTCAGGCCGGGATCATGACTGCCTACGATCCCAACCGCATCAAATATCCCATGATACGCGTCGGCGAACGCGGCGAAGGCAAATGGCGTCGCGCCTCCTGGGACGAAGCCAATGCCTACGTGGCGGAGAACCTGACGAAGATTATCGACAAGTACGGACCCGAGGGGCTGTTGTGGTCATCCACCACCGACCTGACCGAAACTTTCTTCGTCAAGCTCGGCAACTATATCGGCACACCGAATTTCGCCCGTCACGCCACGCTCTGCCTGGCGTCGCGCAATGTCGGCTATTTTGGGACCATGGGCGGCGTGCCGGATTCAGATCTCGCCCGCTCGAAATACATGCTCATGTTCGGCGCCAACCGCGCGGAGTCTTTTGAACCGCCCGACAACATGGATATGATCGAAGGCATCGCGAACGGCGGCAAGCTGGTCGTCGTCGATCCGCGCATGACCGTGACCGCCAGCAAGGGACAATGGATACCCATTCGTCCGCGCACCGACATGGCGCTCGTCTTCGGCATCATGCATGTACTGATCGAGGAAGGACTCTACGACAAACAGTTCGTGGCCGAACACACTGTCGGCTTTGAACAACTGAAAGACCATGTTGCCGCATTCACGCCGGAATACGTCGCCGGCGAAACCGATGTTCCGGCGGCAACCATTGTCAGCATGGCGCGGGAAATGGCCGCTGCCGCGCCGGCCGTGACCGTCTTCCCCGGCCGCCGCTCCTCCTGGTACACCAATGACACCCAGTTCCGTCGCGCGGCATCGATGCTGACGGGTCTGCTCGGCGCGTTCGATGCGCCCGGTGCAAGTTACTTCAACGCCGGCAACCAGCGTCTCGGTTCGTTCGATTGGGAGCTGGGGCCGATGGACGAACTCGAGCGTGCGGACGATTTCAACGCGAAGTTCCCGCTCGCCAATCACGAAGACGGCGGTTATGTCAGTCTGCGTGATGCGATTGTCGACGGCACCGCCAAGTATCCGGTCAAGGGCTGGATGATCTATCACCAGAACCCGCTGGCGAGCGTGCTGGAGGAAAGCAAGACGCGCAAGATGATGGAGCAGATGGACTTCATCTGCACCATCGATATCCAACCGTCACAGACGGCCTGGATGTCCGACATCATTCTGCCCGAGACCAGCTATCTGGAACGCCTGGACCCGGTCTGCTCACGCCCCGGTACGCGCAAGTTCATTGCCATCCGGCAACCGGTCATCGAGCCTATTGGCGAAGCCCGCACCCTTCTCGACATCATCAAGGGACTGGCACCTGAACTGGACAAACGGCACGCGTTCGAAACACCCATTGCGGATGCCTTCAACTTCACCATGGAAGACTACATCGATGCACAACTGAAGGGCACGCCCATCGACCGTGCAACGCTGATGCAGCAAGGTATCTGGGTCGAGGATGAGAAGCCGCTCCGGTTTGGTGACTATCGCAGCGGCAAGAAGACCTTCAACACGCCATCCGGCAAGATCGAATTCGTCTCGGAGCGCTTTGCCCGCAACGGGTACGACCCATTACCCGTGTACGAATCACCTGTCGAGGAACCGGGCAAGCAGCGGCTGATCACCGGCCACATGGCACAGTTCACCCACGCCGCCAATCAGAACAATTCCTGGCTAAATACGCTTTATCCGGAAAACGAGCTGTGGATAAACCCTGCTGTCGCCAAGAACAAGGCCATCAAAAATGGTGATTATGTACTGGTCAAAAGCGACGCGGGCGAAACACGCATCAAAGCCAAGGTGACGCGACGTATTCGCAGTGACGCGGTGTTCATGGTGCACGGATTCGGCAGTCAGTCACAAGGTCAGGCGCTGGCCTATCACAAGGGTGGCGCGGATCAGGTGGTGATGAAGAGCGCGGCCGATGTCATCACCAACAACCAGGCCATGCACGAAACCTTTGTCGAAGTCACACCGGCCTGACCGGGTTCAACCGGACACCCGCAAGCGAACATGAAAACCGGGTAGAGGGGAACAGGTTATGAGTGAATCAACTGCAGACCGCGAACTGGACACGACGTCCCACTTTGCGGACATTCCCTGGGTCAAGGGACTGAAAGAGGATTACGAGGCCATTTTCGTCCGTGAATGGTCGCCCTATTTCGGCGCCGTGATGGTGGTCATCATAACGTCGGCGCTGATGGCCAGCGGTTTCTTCTGGGGCGTGTTCGGCGGGCTGACTCTGCTCGGCAACTATTTCAATAATTTTATCGGCCTCGGTTCGGTACTCGGCATCAAGGGTGAACTGGAAAGCCCGCTGATGAACCGTATCGCCATTCTGGACATCACCCTGGTGATCGGCGCGTTCTCCGCAGCATTGCTGTCCGGGCAGTTCCGCATCAGCCGTCCGCCCAAACTGGAATACCTGTGGGCGGCACTGGGTGGCAGCTTCATGGGCGTGGGTGCCAGCCTGGCCGGCGGCTGCACCACCGGCGGTTTCTTCACCCCGCTGATGTTCTCCTCTCCGGCCGGCTGGGCGATGTGGGCGGGTCTGCTGGCGGGCGCATTCATCGGCCTCAAGCTGCTGCTGTGGACCATGGAGCATATTCAGTGGGGCATGATCGCGCCGCCGCGCAGCGAGGTCCCCTTCGGTCGCAGCCTGTATACGCCGGCAGGTTTCCTGGTCATCCTGCTGGTCCTGTTCTGGGCCACATCCTGGTTCAACTCCGAAGACGCCAAGCTGGCCAGCCGCGGCGTCCTGATACTCGCGGGCTTCGGGTTGGGCTTCACCCTGCACCGCTCGCGCTTCTGTTTCTCACGGGTGTTCCGTGAGCCGTTCATGACCGGTGAAGGTGAAATGACCAAGGCGATGATCCTGGCGCTGGCACTGGGCATTCCGGCCGGATCGCTGCTGCTGCAGAGCGGCACGGTCGACCCCTATCTGGCCATTCCCGCCACGTTCTGGCTTGGCTCTCTGCTCGGCGGCCTGGTCTTCGGCATCGGCATGGTGTTCGCCGGCGGCTGTGCATCGGGTTCGCTGTGGCGCGTCGGCGAGGGACACGTGAAACTCATGGTGGCGGTGTTCTTCTTCGCCTGGATCGGCGCCATCGCCAGCGCGGTGTTCAAGAAGTTCGGACTGACCAGCAAGGAAATGAATCTCGATCTGCTCGAGGAAAGCACCGTCGGCATTCAGGCCCATCTGCCTGACCTGTTCGGCGGCTGGGGCTGGGCCTATGCCCTCAGCTTCGGTGTTTTGATCGTCTGGTATCTGCTGGTGCGTTACAACGAATCGACCGAGAAGTTCACCGCGTTCTGAGCGGGCGTGACGCACGGGCCTGTGCGATGCGGTACAACTCGACCAGATAGCGCACATCCGTGTCCGCATGGTGACGGCGTCCTTTGACGCGCTTCCAGGCGGCGTCCTGAAACGCATATTGCCACCCCGGCCGCCGTGTTTCGCTCGGCGGCAACAGCTCCAGCAACAGATCCCAGTAGTCGCCGAGTTCAAACCGCGGCGCGAAACCCGCCGCCGCGAACAGTTGGCGGCACCAGATCTGATCACAGGCACCGCCATCGACATAGACGGTCTGACCAGCCAGTTGCGTGTTCATGCGGTCGGCGATCCAGCGCGCGGGTTTACCCTGTTCGCGCAGCGTGGCAAAGGCAATACCGTGCACGCGTTCGGCGGTGGCTTCCCAGCAAAAATCAACCGGGACGCCGGCCGGAA
>JBFEJM010000128.1:0-6745 GCA_041553175.1 Gammaproteobacteria bacterium
CAGACCGGCAGCGCCGGTGTTGTCGTTGTCCCAGCGGATGGTGAGGGTGACGACACCTGCGTTATTCGCCAAATCTCCCCGGCCGGCCGGAAGTGCCGTGAGCGCTTGTCCCCATAGAAAGAGATCATGCTCGGCCATATCCTGGGGACTGCAGCCGGCATTGGTTTCGCAGCTCGTATGCTGTGCGCCGGTGCCGCCGTAGGCGCCGTTGTTGAATCCCGTTATGTTGGAGCGGATGCTGTCGGCCATGCTGTTGGCAAGCTGCGTGGCCTGGGTGCGGTAGTACGCACCCTGACTGTTGCGCAGGCCGGACGTTTGCAGGCCGGCAAGCCCGAGCAGTCCAATAGACAATATGACTACGGAAATCAGGACTTCCATCAGGGTGAAGCCTGATTCTCTGCGTCGATTGGGATTCATTCGTTTATGCATATTCATGGTCTAGCAGCCATAGCTCTTATCGATAACACCAATGCGTCCGGTGATGTTGTTCTGAATACGACGGCCCAGTTCGCTCGCGCGGTCGTCACAGATAAAGATGTCATCGACGACGTTGACGGTACCGGTCGTGCTGTAGATAAATGCAGATTGAGCGCCCGCGGTGATCGTGATGTTGCTGTTGGGCTCGGGTGTGTATACGCGAAGTACTTCGCCGGCTTCGGGTTGTCCACCGCCGCTGCCATTCAAATCCACCCAGACCAGCCAGCCCACCGTCCAGTCATTGCCATTTGAACAGACCGGTGTCGCCGCCATGGTCGTGGTGCTGGCGCAGAGTGTGGCGACGCGGCCGCGTTTGATAGCCTCACTGCGGGCGAGGTTGGCGGAGGCGAGGAATTCATTGGCGGCGGCGGTCAGACGATTGTTCTTCCGCAGCTCCTGGAACGCGGGGGCGGCAAAGGCGAACAGAATGACCGCCACACCTAGCGTGATCATGAGTTCAATCAAAGTGAATGCGCGTTGCTTTTTCATGGCTAAATTTCTACTCCACCTTCCTGGGGCTGTCTCCCGCTTCCCGATGAACTGACCGGATCGGCCGACGAGCGGCGGATTCCTGGCGCGAGTAGCCAAAAGGGCCGGGAAACTACTAGCGGCGCGAGCGGGAAAAACTGGAATTGCGCTGGAATTGCTTAGGGTTGCAGCTGCTGACGGGCGAAGCGGGGGACGTTGATGCCAGGTACCAGGGTGGGCAGGTCAATCTGCCGGACGGGGTCTGCCGCGGGCCAGCGGACCTGAATCCGGATCAGTTTATAGTCGGGGTTCGGATTGGGGCTGAGCGTCCATTCTATAAGGTAACGGTGTAACTGGCCCTGTACCTCTTGCCGACCGGGGGCGACCAGCGCCTGATACTCGGAATAGGCCAGGACGGACCGAACCCGTGACAGTTGGGAAAGGGCCAGCGCGACAGCCTCGTCGCCGGCCTTGGCCTCGGCGCTGGCAGCCAGCAGGCCGACCTGGAGCCGCAGCGCCCCGGTCATCCCGATCAGAACCACGGCCAGTGCGATCAGGGCCTCGATCAGATAGAAGCCTCGACCCCGCCGGGACATCAGAAATCCCTCCAACCGCCGGCGCGGACGACCACATCCAGTGGCGGCGGTTCCAACGTGTCGGGGCCGGCAGGGGCCAGGCTGATGTGATACAGCCGGCTCGACGGACCCAGCGCATCAAATCCGCCGCCAATGGCCAGACTGCCGAAGATCTGCACATCGCCCCAGGATGGTGCGCCGCCGCAATCCGCTTCGACCATAATCAGCCCGACGATCCGCGCCCCGCCGGAAAAGCGCGGGCAACCGAGCTCGGTTGGAATAATCAGCACCACCGGCCGCTCCGGACGGCCCAGGCTCCGCCGCCAGTTGCCCGCATTCAGATCCGCAGCGGTCGCCCAATGGTAATCGCCGCTGCTGCCGTGTTCCGCGGCAAGCGTCTGAAACTCCTCCCGACTGACCGCCATCAGATGATCCCACAGTTCACCCGGCGCGAAGCTTTCACCGCGTACGGCACCGCCATGCAGGTTGGTGCTGCCGACGTCGATGCAGTCGGCATTGCTCGAACTCGCGACCGCCGGGCCGGTCACGCCGGGCGTATCGGCCGCGCGCGGATAGACATCGTTGGCCTGGGTCAGATCAGCGCAACCATCGACGATCAAGGGTGGTGCGTCTTCGCCGTTGGCGGTGAGCACACCTATGGGCCGCGCGAACTGACTGACGCGTGCCTCGATTTCCGGCGCGCTGGCGGGTGATGCACTCGCTTGAACAAAGATAAACCCGCGCCACTCGGCCGCGCGTTCGAAGGTGAGGTTGATCGCGAAGGTCTCACCGTTGCTGTTCGTGATAGGTGGCGGATTACGATCCGGCGCGGCGACGTCGCGGCCGTTAGTTGCCGTCAGCCACTCCGGGCGTTGCTGTTTCAACCAGGCAAGCCCGTAATCGAGCCCGCTCTGCGCGGCCTGCCGGGTCTGATTTGCCAGCAGCGTGTTACGCGCCATGCGCTGTTCAAGCGCACTGGTGTGACCCAGACTGACTGCAAGGGCAACCAGCACGATCACCAGCGCCAACCCGACCAGCAATGTCGCCGCACCCTGTTGCCGCTGTCGACTGCGCAGTGGTGGCAAGGGTCGCGTTCGAGCGCAAAGTGATACACGAAGTTTGTCAGGGCATGGCGAGGATAAGTTTGTCATTGGCAAGTACCAGGTCGGTTTCTACAGCGTAGTGGACTGTCGTATCACTGCGGCTGCGCGCGCTCAGCTCGATATGCACACCGCGGCGCAATAGCACGGTATCCCCGCTGGCGCAGGGTTGAGTCGGGTCGAGAAGATTGACGCAGCGCTCCGTGCTGGAGAATCGCAACGCGGTGATTTCCGTGTCGGGATCGCTCAATGCCTGCCAACTGCCGCTGTCGCAGCGCAGCGAACGACCGCCCGTGCGCAGTTGCAGCCGACCACCGCGCAAACGAAAACCGAACTGCTCGAGATTGATATTCGATGTGCCGGGACCACCACCACCGCTTGGCCCCGTTCCGACCAGCTTGTCGCCATTCAGATCGTAGCTGTAGAGCACACAGGAATCTGCCGGTTCACTGCCAACGCGATCGATCTGAATATCGTTTGCGAGTGATTGAAAGGGATTGTCGGCCGGATTGTCCAGGCCAGGTTCACCGCCCCAATAACCGGCACGGCGCAGTTCCGACTGCATCATATCCAGCATGCCGCGCAGTTCCTGATTCAGTCGCGCGCCGCGCAGATTGTCAGCGGTCGCTCTGACATTCGCGCTATACAGATTGAGTGCGCCGACAATGACGATCAGCCCGATGACACTGCCGATCATCAACTCCGTCAGCGAAAAGCCCGCGTGATGATTCGGCGGCGTGCTCAACATGGACTGTACCCGCCGACACCCGCATCACCCTCGGGGGTGCAGATACGCACACGCCCGAGGGTGCTGATGCGTATATCCACCCGTTTGCCGCGCTGCGATTCAAGTGCGATGCTGCCGGCGCGCGCGATACCACGGGTCGGATCAAACACCGTTACCGCGCCGCCGCTGAAGCGCGCGTTCAAAAGTGTGATGCCGGGGTGAACCGTGCCGGCCGCCGTGTGCAATTGGCGTTCTCGTGAGAGATCGAGCAGGCAGGCATCGCTCCGTCGCCAATCGCGCTGCCGGCAGTCGCAGGGCAACTGCTGGCTGATGCCATAACACCAGCGTTCGCCGGGCGAGAAACTCACGCCGACGGGTGTCGATGAGGGGTGTTTAATGGCCTCGCTGCGCGCATAACGCAAATCGGCGGCGATATGGGAAGCAGCTGCGCGCAGCCGATTGCTATCGATGAGATTACTGAATGCGGGTACCGCCCAGGTGACCAGAATGGCCAGCACGGCCAGGGTCACGACCAGTTCGACGAGCGTATACCCGGAGTGTGCCCGATCATCCATGACCGTATCTCCGGAAACCAATCCTTGGTGTGCGGATGATTATAACCCGTCTTGCGGCTTATACTAGGGCCGCAGGCGATGGTCAGACAGGATGTCGAACATCACCCGCCGTCCTGATAGACGATAGACATGAACCGAATGCGGAACTGCAGCCAAGGAGGGCGCTATGATCCGATGGACTCGCTGTGCAGGATTTACCTTAATCGAATTGATCATCGCCGTTGCGGTCATCGCGTTGCTCGCCGCCATCGCCTATCCCAGCTACCGCGAAATCCTCATGCGCAGTCGCCGCACGGATGCGGTTACCAGCCTGCTGGAGTTGCGCGTGGCGCAGGAGAAATGGCGCGCCAATCACACTGCGTATGCAACGCTGGATGAGCTGAGTATGCCTGCAGTCACAACGGACGGGTATTACCAGCTGCGCGTGGAGACGAACACCGCCAGCGGGTTTTTCGCGACCGCGACACCGCAACCCGGCGGCCAGCAACAGGGCGATGCTTGCGGCACATTTGCCATTGACCAGCGCGGACCGCTGCTGACGGAATCTTATGCCGATGCGACCTGCTGGCAACGATGACGGAGAAACGAATTGACCGATTGCATTATTGTGGGCGCCGGCCTGATCGGCATGTTGACCGCACGCGAACTGCGCGCGGCCGATATGAACGTGACCCTGGTCGAGCGCACGACCTCCGGCCGCGAATCATCCTGGGCCGGCGGCGGCATCCTCTCGCCGCTGTATCCCTGGCGCTATCCCGATGCCGTCAATGAACTCGCACGCTGGAGTCAGCATCACTACCCGCAACTGCTGCAGGACATTCATGCCCTGTCCGGTCTCGATCCGGAATTGCAGCAGTCCGGGCTGCTGATACTGGACGAACCGGACACACAGCGTGTCGAGCACTGGGCGCAGCAGTTCGCCGCCCATGTCGAGTCGATCGACGCCCAGAAACTCGCCGCGCTGGAACCCGCCCTGGGGCAAAGCGTGCCGCAGGCCTGGTGGCTGCCGGAGGTCGGGCAGGTGCGCAACCCGCGTCTGGTCAAATCGCTGCGCCGCGCGTTGGACTGTCAGGGCGCCGTGTTTCAGGAGCACAGCGCCGTCACCGGTTTTCGCATTGCCGACGGGCGCGTCGCCGGTGTCGAGACCGAGTCCGGTTTTATGGCCGCCGATCATGTCGTCGTCGCCGGCGGCGCCTGGAGCGGTGATCTGCTGCGCTCCACCGGGCTGGAACTGCCGGTCGAACCGGTGCGCGGCCAGATGATCCTGTTCCGCGGCGCGCCCGGCCAGGTCCAGCGCATCGTGCTCGACGGCGGCCGCTATGTGATCCCGCGACGGGACGGCCGCGTGCTGGTCGGCAGCACCCTGGAGCGGGTCGGCTTTGACAAGTCGACCACTGACACCGCGCTGGCCGAACTCAAGAAGGCCGCCCTCAGCCTGATCCCGGCGCTCGGCGCCTGCGACATCGAACACCACTGGGCCGGCCTGCGCCCCGGCTCGCCCACCGGCGTGCCCTGCATTGCCCGCCACCCCGAGCTTGCCAACCTATATATAAATGCCGGCCACTACCGCAACGGCGTGGTGCTCGGCCCCGCCTCAGCCAGATTACTGGCGGATCTGCTGCTCGGGCGCCCGGAATGTATCGAGCCCGGCGCTTTTTTACCCGATAAAATAAATGCTTAGCGCACACATAGACTTTGTCTAAAGCTTGGACGTATACTCCAGCAATGGAAAAACGATCACAAAGACAGCCGCTTAGCCAGCAGGAGATCATGCACCTGCTGGGCGAGCACGGTATTCAGCCGACCCTCCAGCGGCTGGAAATCGCGCAGACGCTGTTCGCGCGTGATCAGCACCTATCCGCCGACGAGGTGCTGAAGATGGTCAATCAGGGTTCGACCCGGGTATCCAAGGCCACGGTCTACAACACCCTGGGCCTGTTTGCCGCCAAGGGCCTGATCCGCGAAGTCATCGTTGACCCGAGCCGGGTGTTCTACGATCCCAACACCTGCGATCACCACCATTTCTACAACGTCGACACCGGCCAACTGCTGGATATAGACGCCGATCAGCTCGCGCTGCTCAACCTGCCGACCCTGCCCGAAGGCACCGTCGCCGACGGCGTCGACGTCATCATCCGCATCCGCAACCAGGCCCCCGCCTGAACCGACAAGTTCGGTTGTGCCCCCGCGAGCCTTTCTTTTATACTCGCGCCCCTGCGCCGTTGTAGCTCAGTTGGTAGAGCAACTGATTCGTAATCAGTAGGTCGGAGGTTCGACTCCTCTCAACGGCACCACGTATTGTGTTCATCATGAAAGCCCGCCCAGTGCGGGTTTTCGTTTTTGTAGACGCTAAAAAAACAGGGTCGGAGAGCAATTGTTTATTATATGAGGGGATTTCTCTCTGACTTCAATTTTTCCACTCCTATTTCCCCCTAGAGATCCGTTCTGACGTTTATTTCTCTGTGCACGCTGGGGATATCCTTCGATAACGTTGTCTCGACGGAAGAAGCGGTGGAGCAACAGCGAAATGCGGCTTATGATCTTGTCTTTACCGACATCGCACGCAACGCGCTAGACGAATTGTCATATTCGGCGGGGCTGGATGCCTTGCAGTGGATTATTCAAGCGGGAGGTCCGCCAGTCATTGTGTATGCCGGCAGGAATGCCGTTGCACAGCGGTATGAAATGACCCGACTGGGTGAATTCGGCAGCATGAATTTGCCGGGCGAGCCATACGCGCTTGTCGATCAGGCGCTTGGTCGAACGCTCCCGATGGAAGGCATCGCGCTGGAACAGTAGGGCGGAAGAAAGAAAGTATTTACC
>JBFEJM010000129.1:0-6700 GCA_041553175.1 Gammaproteobacteria bacterium
CGCAGCGCCACGCTCGGCGGCGCTGCGATCAGTATCAGGCTTTACAGCGCCTAGTGGCGTGACGATCGCTCTGTTCAATCCAGCAACGAACGGATAGCGCGCTCGGACTGCGCCCCCAGGCGCACGGTGTCGATGCGCCCCTCGTGTATTCTGAGCAAGGTCGGCGTCGCCATCACCTTGAAGCGCTGCGCGACATCCCTTGCCGTTGAGACGTCCACTTTCGCGATGGGTTGCCCTTCTGCACGCAGACGATCGATTGTTTCCGACATGGACCGGCATGGACCGCAGCTCGCACTGTGAAAATAGATCAGCAGATCTTTGTCACCCGCCCTTGCCGGATCTATCACGCCCTCGAGCGACGGCGCAATCTGCCCTTTCATTGCACGCGCCCGCAGCAACGGAAACAGCTGCATCAGCACGAAGAAGACCAGTAACACGATAAGCAAAACAAGCAGAGGATTCATGCCGACCTACCCGATATAACGCCTACCCGAAGCCCCTGGGTTTCACCGAAGCAGTCACCGTTCAATACGATCCGCGCGCACGACCTGCCCGAGCTGATCGATATAACAACTCACGACGAAACGCTCTTCCCCACCCTGCTGTCCCATTTCGCCGACGCTGAGTTTGTCCACGAAAAACCCGTTCTGTGTGGCGTGTACATCGCCCGGCGCAACGATACGCGCGTACTCCGGCTGCGCGGCCAGACCCAGCGCGGCCTGACGGCACACCTGCCCGGCCTGCCAGGCGGCCGGATCGACCCAGCGCTGAAACATGTCGCGAACGGCCGGAACCTCCTGCGCCGCCAGCGCCAGGACGAACATCGCCATGATGAAAATCGGGAACAACGCCTTGAAGCGTCGCCGCGGCCGTTCGACCGAGGTACCGGGGGTTCTGCGGGAAGGATCCATATTCATGGTTCAGCTATCGGGCAAGCGGGATTGATCAAAGGGACAGTGTAACAAAACGCGAATCCGTTGCGGTCACTGCATACCGCGTACAGGTCCTGCGTTATTATACGGCAGCGATGAACAGGATTTCGACCACATGAGCGACACCGATTTTAACGCGCGCTTTGGCGCCATTCAGCGCCTGTATGGCGATCGCGCCTACGGACTGCTGCCGCACCTGCACCTCTGCGTGGTCGGTTTGGGCGGCGTGGGGTCATGGGCGGCCGAGGCGCTGGCCCGCAGCGGCGTGGGTGTCATCACGCTGATCGATTTCGACGAGGTCGCCCTGTCCAACGTCAACCGCCAGTTGCAGGCGCGTTCGGATACGGTCGGGCGGAAAAAGATTCAGGTGATGGCGGAACGCATCGCCCAGATCAATCCGCACTGCGAGTGCCGTCTTATCGATGACTTCGTGACGATGGAAAATCTGGCCGACCATCTGTCCCCCGCCCATCAATACGACTATGTCATCGACGCCATCGACAGCATCAAGTTCAAGGCCGCAATGATCCACTTCTGCCGCCGCAACAGAATCCCGATCATCACCACCGGCGGGGCCGGCGGGCTGACTGATCCGACCATGGTCCAGATCATCGATCTCAGCCGTACCCATAACGATGCCCTGGCTGCCAAAGTGCGGGGCCGCCTTCGCGACGAATACGGCTTTCCAAGCCATGGCAAGAAAAATTTCGGTGTGGAGTGCGTCTTTTCCTCGCAGCAGCCCGTTTACCCCAAAGAGGATGGCACTGTCAGCCACGAGAAGCCGGGTGTTCACGGGGTACATCTGGACTGTCGTTTCGGTTACGGTTCGATCACCTTCGTCACCGCCACTTTCGGCATGATCGCGGCTGGACGCGCGCTCAATCGGGCGCTGAAAAAGAAACTCGGGCCATGACGCTCAGTGTTCTTTGCGCGCTTTGAACAGGGCATCCAATGCATCGCGTGCACGCTGAGCCTCTTCACTCGCTTTCCGTTCCGACGATTCGGCGGATGATTCCGCGGTGGTCCGGGAACGGCCACCGAACAGGGCATCGAGTTCGCTGCGGGCGGCGCGCGCCGCGCTGTCATCGGGCGGTTGATAGGCATCGGGGCGCAGTTCGAAGTAATCGCAGAAATTGGCCCGTGTCTTGTCCTTCACTTCCTCCGCGATCGGCTCGCGGCAGTGCTTGGCGACGCTGGTGTCGTAAAAGATGCAGCTGACACAGACATGCAATTCGGTCCGGCAGGTGGGACATTCGGCCAGACGCCCGAGCGGCAGTGGAACGTCTTTCAGTGCCGCACCGCATTTCCAGCATACACACAGGTTCGTCATCGCCCGTCTCCTGTACACTATCCGCTGTCGCGAACAGCATAACAGGCACGGTGGCCGCCTGACGACCTACGCCCGCCGATCGGCTGAGCACCTGCTATCCCGTCATATCTGAACCGGTCTGATCCCATGTCGCGCTACCGCCCACCCCAACCCAAGACATCGCCCTATATCACGCCGGCAGGCTACAAATGCCTGCAGGACGAGCTGAGTGCAATCTGGAAACGGCGGGCCGACGTCACCCGTGCCCTTTCCGCCGCGGCCGCCGAGGGCGATCGTTCGGAAAACGCCGAGTACATTTACCGCAAGAAGGAACTGCGCGAGATCGATCGCCGTATCCGTTATCTGCAGAAACGTCTGCCTGATCTGACCGTCGTCGATCAGCTCCCGTCCGATCCGCGGCGGGTATTCTTCGGCGCCTGGGTCGAACTGGAGGACGATGATGGCGACCGCCATGAATACCGAATTGTCGGGCCGGACGAGATCGACCCGGGCAAGGGCTGGATCAGCATGGACTCGCCGCTGGCCCAAGCGTTGATGAAACACGGCATCGATGACGAGATAGTGGTCAGCACGCCGAGCGGCAATCGGCACTACGTTCTGATCGGCGTGCGCTATCAGGGCACTCCGACCGGTCGTTGAACCGGTTCCCCTTCAGACTTTCGGTTTTAGTGGCCACCTCGACGGGGTACACTGGGCCGCATGATCGAAGAAGACCCCATACTCCAACGGGCCATCGTTGCGCTCAACAAGGGCGACTTCGAAACCTCCTTCGTACTCACCGAGGCGCTGGCCATCGATGGCGATCCGCTGGCCCAGCACTTTCTCGGCTGGCACTACCACAAGGGCCTGGGCATTCCCGCCGACGACAGCAAAGCGGTGTTCTGGTGGCAGCTGGCGGCCAAGGGCGGCATCGCCGAGGCGCAGCAGGGACTCGGCTGGGCCTATGAGCACGGACGCGGCACCGACCGCGACCTCGAACTCGCTTATCTCTGGTACACGCGCGCCGTCGCCAACGGCGATCAGACCGCACGCGAAAGTCTGTTCGAACTTGCGCAACTGCTGACACCCGAGCAGATCAAGGACGCCGAACAACAGGCCGCCGAGCCGGTCGACCGCGAGTAGCGCCGCCCGCAATGATCAATCGGGGCGCACTGCGTCGCCACGCCGCAAACGACCGCCTCACTCACGTCAATAGTTTGGCGAGAGTAAATTCAGCCCCGCTCACCGGGGCAAATGCCCCAAAACTGTGTCACATCCCACATATAATTGACCTTCGTCAAGGCTGAGCCCCGGTCGCCTTCCTAGACTGCGCTATCGTTTCAACAGGAATGCCGGAAGGGAACCAGTGTATCAACTCGCTGCATTTGTCTGTTTACTGTTCTCCCTGCACAGTGCCGTGGCCGCGCCGGTCGTTGCACCCTACCCTGCAGCGGCGGATTTCTTTCCGCAGGCCGACCGCTTCACCGGGTTCGACGGCGAACCGCCGGCGAGCACCGCGTTTCGCGGCGACGACGTACTTGGCTATGTACTGCGCACCAACGATATCGCACCTATCCCCGCCTACTCCGGCAAACCGATCAACCAACTGGTCGGGTTTGATACCGAGGGCACGCTGGTCGGCGCGACCGTGCTCGAACACCATGAACCGATTCTGCTGGTCGGCATTCCGGAATCGCGGCTGGGTGAATTTCTCGATCAATATAAAGGTAAGAAAGTCACCGATCGGGTGAAAGTAGGCGCCGGTTCTCGTCCGGGCTATGTCGGTGTCGACGCCATCACCGGCGCGACCGTCACCGTGATGGTCATGAACGAGGGACTGATGCGCTCGGCCCGCGACGTGGCCACGGCACGCGGCATCATCGATCCCACCGTCGCCAGCGTACGCCCGCCGGCGCGGGTGCGAATGGAACTGTTCGAGCCCCAGGACTGGAAATATCTCACCGGCAACGGCGCCATCCGCCGATTGCATCTCACCCGCCGCATCGCGGACATGAGCTTCAAGGGCACGGATGCGGAGGGTGTCGACGAGGCCTCGCCGGACGAACAGGGCGATACCTTTATCGATCTCTACTACACCTATCTCAATGCGCCCACCATTGGCCGCAACCTGCTGGGCGAATCCCAGTACAACTGGTTGATGGCCGAGCTAAAGCCGGGCGAGCACGCCATCGCAGTATTCGGCAACGGCATCTACTCGTTCAAGGGTTCCGGCTATGTGCGCGGCGGCATCTTCGATCGCGTGCAGCTGACCCAGGACGGTCGTGAAATCTCCTTCCGCGATCTCGACTACCACCGTCTCAGTGATGTCTATGCCGATGGCATACCCGACTTCAGCGAGATGGCCATCTTCGTCGTCCGCGAACACTATCAGTTCGATCCCGGTCAGATGTGGCGCCTGGAGCTGCTGGTCAAACGCCAGACCGGCCCGCTGGACAGCGTGTTCTCCAATTTCGGCGGCGAATACCAGATTCCGGATGAATATGTCGAACGCCCCGAACCGATAGCGGTTGTCGACGATATCGATCAGCCGATCTGGGTCAGCGTCTGGCGCGAACGCGAGTTCCAGATCGCGGTCCTGGTCGCCGGCCTCGCCTTTCTGACCCTGATCATGTTCCTGCAGGACTGGCTGGCGCGTTTCCCGCGCGTCATCATCTACCTGCGCAATGGATTCTTACTCTATACGTTGTTCTTCATCGGCTGGTATCTGCTCGGTCAACTGTCGGTCGTGAACGTACTCACGTTCACCAATGCCCTGTTCAATGAATTCAGCTGGAATACCTTCCTGATCGATCCGACGATGTTCATTCTGTGGACCTTCGTCGCCGTCACGCTGCTGCTGTGGGGCCGCGGCGTCTATTGCGGCTGGCTCTGTCCCTACGGTGCACTGCAGCGGCTGATCAACGAGATCGCTCTATTGTTCAAGGTACCGCAGTGGCATTTTCCGCCGCTGGTCAACGAACGTCTGTGGGCGGTGAAGTACATCATTCTGCTGGTGCTGTTCGGCATTTCGCTGCAGTCCATCGGGCAGGCGGAACGCTATGCCGAAGTCGAGCCGTTCAAGACCGCCATCACCCTGCGCTTTGATCGCGAATGGCCGTTCGTGCTGTACGCCGGCGGACTGGTGCTGGTGTCCGCCTTCAACTGCAAATTCTTCTGCAAGTATCTCTGCCCGCTCGGCGCGGCACTGGCGATTCCGGCCCGCTTCCGACTGTTCGACTGGCTCAAGCGGCGCAAGGAATGCGGCAAACCCTGCCAGATCTGCGCCAACGAGTGCGAGATACAGGCGATCAGTCACACCGGCGAGATCGTCGCCAACGAATGTCATTACTGCCTTGACTGCCAGGTGACCTACTGGGATCAGCACAAATGCCCGCCGCTGATTCAGAAACGCAAGCGCCGCGACAAGGTCAGCACCGCGCGTGCCCGTGTGGCGGAAATGGAAGATACCTTTGGACCCTCCGGATTGGAGGACATACCTGTAACAGTGGACTCAAACCCACGTTCCGGCAAATCCGCCGGCTGATCAATAAGAAAAGTACCACACTCACCAAGGAGGTGATTCTCATGAGCGACAAAGATGACAACAACCAGGGTGTAAGCCGCCGCAAGTTTTTGAGCGCAACCGCGTTCGCCAGCGTCGCCGGAGCCGGTCTCGCATCCGGGCTGCTGCCGGGCATGCGCCCTGCACTGGCCAAAAGCGAAGGACTCGACATTCACGTTGAACCCGGCGAACTGGACGAATACTACGGCTTCTGGAGCGGTGGTCATTCCGGGGAAGTCCGCGTACTCGGCATCCCCTCCATGCGCGAGCTGCTGCGCATCCCCGTCTTCAACACGGAAAGCGCCACCGGCTGGGGCATCACCAACGAAAGCAAACGGGTGCTGGCCGGTGGTGGCGGACCGTATCTCAACGGTGATGCCCATCACCCGCATGTCACTTTGACCGACGGTCATTACGACGGGCGCTACCTGTTCATCAACGACAAGGCCAACACTCGCGTCGCCCGCATCCGTCTGGACATCATGAAATGCGACAAAATCATTTCCATTCCGAATGTGTCGGCGATTCACGGACTGCGCCTGCAGAAGGTCCCGCGCACAAATTACGTGTTCGCCAATGCGGAATACAGAATCCCGCACCCGAACGACGGCCGTGACATGGAGGATCCCAGCAAGTACTACACCATGTTCAATGCCATCAATGCCGATACCATGGAAGTCGCTTGGCAGGTCATCGTCGACGGCAACCTGGACAACACCGATGCCGACTACACCGGCAAATATGCCGCCTCGACCTGCTACAACTCCGAAGGCGGCGTGACCCTGGGCGACACCATGCGCAACGAACGCGACTGGGCTGTGGTGTTCAACATTCCGCGCATCGAGGCGGCGGTCAAGGCCGGCAAGTTCACCACTCAGGGCGACTCGAAAGTGCCGA
>JBFEJM010000130.1:0-6688 GCA_041553175.1 Gammaproteobacteria bacterium
ATGGAGGCCGGAGGCGTACTGTACCGCACGCCGGCGGGCATTCATTCCGACACATTCCGGCATGTGCCTGCAGCGTCCAGTGAGATCGCCGGTGCAGTTCCATTCAGCGTAATATGTAACGACGTACCGGCCGTGTGAACGGGATGATTCTTGTTGGCTACGCACGTCAGCGCAGCATTGCCCGGTGCTGCATTCGAGGTGTTCGTTGCAAATACGCAACAGATGAATCATGCCTCTCGCGAGTCCCTCGCTCTCGAACAAACACTCGCAACGACCTTCCGCAATCATCAGACGCGCAGTGTTCGGCCGGAAATCGGAGAGAAGATCCGTGTGCGTCATGGCCGGTTCATTCCAGTACGCGGTACCCTGAACCTAACGCCGATTCAAATGCCCCGCCATCAAGTTTCGTCCCGCCGCAGCAGGCGCTCATAATGACGCCGGTTCTTTCGCAGTCGCGTACGTGTGACCGCCCAGGGATCGTCCCAGGCCAGCGACTTCTTCATCAATGCCTGGCACAAACCGAGCAGACCCTGCACATCATTCAGATGGACGAATTCCGGCGCCGGCCCCTGCGGATGAGCACAATCGCTGCCACCCTCCAATCCTTGATTGTGGTAGTTGCCAAGCGGCACGGTCAGCCCGATGGTCGGAATACCGAACGCAGTGGCTGCCGTTGCCTCACAGGAACCACCGTCCATGATGCGTCGCTGATGCGCCTTGGGCAGCACTTTCTCCGCCAGCGCCGACAATAAATGCATGCCATCGGCGTCGAACACGGTGCGCCGATCGCCTAATCGCACCACCGGACCCTTGCCAACCAGCGCGCCCGGCAGCGTCCTGGATGCCTCCAGGCTTACGGCAATCAATGGACGTCGCCGCTGCGCGAACCAATCCAGCTCCAGATGTGCGATGGCACCGACGAAGCCGACCTCTTCGGCGCGGGACAGCAGGCCGATGAACGGCGCGCGGCCGGCCCTGGATCTGCGATACAGGGCTCGCGCCGTCTGCAGGATCGCGAACACCCCCACCAGATCGTCAGCCGCCTTGGTGTAGATCCGCTGGCCGCTGCGCCAGACCGGTGCACGGAAGGCAAAGCCACCGTACAACTGCCGTGCACGCGGTACCGCGGCATGCAGCTTGGCGTCCGCCAGTCGCACTTCCGCTGTTTGAATGGCGTATCCCTTGGGATGGATCTCGACCTTGCGCAGCAGCCCCTGCGCCACATAACCCGTGCCGGCGGACAACCAGACCCGGGCACCCGCGATATGCTTTACCGGTGAACCACCATGCCAGGTGATCGCCAAGCGCCGTTTATCCAGCCAGCGTGTGGCATGGAAGCCCGGGTGGTCCATATGCGCGATGAACATGCGTACCGGCTCATCGGATCGTTGTGCCAACAGCCGCCGATAGTCTGCGGGACTCGCCACACCGACCAGCAGATTCCCGTGCGGATCGCGGCAATGCGGCACCTGCCAAGCGTCGAGCGCGGCTTCCGCGAAGGCCCGCACCTGCTGTTCCCGAAAGGGTGCTGTCGGTATCGCAAGCAGATCGAACAGGAATCGTTGTTTCCGGCTGTCCATTATCATTATCCCCATCCGCGCTCATGCGGCGGAAGTATGTCAGTAACCAGTGCAACGGAACCCAACGACGTATACAAACGGTGCGCGGCCTGTTCCAGAATCGATGATTTCGTCGATGCCTCGATGCACACCGATATGAATGCGCAACTGCACATCAGGGCCGGAACGAGAGGCCGGATCGACGTCATGCGTTGGCCATTATACCGGCCTCGGGCGCAGCACGTCCCCGTCGCAACCGGGCCCCATCACCGGCATAAATACGGCTGATTCAGAACCCGCATCACCTGCTTTCCCGGTCGACTATAGTTTTAGTAGGACACTGCGCAAACTCGAGGGCGCGAATAAGTTCGGCCGAATTCGAGGGGATACCATCACTACGATAGTGCTGGAAATGCCAAGTCCATATCAATTCGGAAGCGTGGAAGTTTGACTTGGCGCAAATCCTGCATCGCGCGAACTTGCGATACTTGTACCTGCAGTTCGCCCACCAAAGTTAAGTATAAGGAGAAATAATCATGGCCCTGCAGCCGACTGAAAATCAGATTTTCGCCATACTTGATCAGGTCATGGATCCCGAACTCAACCACAGCCTGGTCGAACTCGGGATGATCCGCGATGTGGATTTCGATGACGGCCGTGTTCATATCGAGCTCCAGCTCACCACGCCACACTGCCCCTTCGCCGGTGAGATCGAGCAGCGCATCCGTAGCGCGTTGCTGGAAGTCGATGCCATCAATGAGGTTGCCATCAATCGTCCCTGCGCGACTGATGCCTGATCAACCCTTCCGCAACGGGCCCGACGCCTAAAGATCACCGCGACGCGGCCGAATATTCTGAGGTGTTTCAATAACTCCTCGGGAATCGTGCAGGCTTAGCGCGCGCAAGCGGGGCTTCAGCGGATAAACTCAAGATCCAGCTTTTTCGCCCTCCGTTCGCTCACCCTCCCCATTCCCACTACCGACCGCCACATCCAGGAGAATCACGTTGTCGACGGAACAAGCCAGTGAAACCAAACCTCGGATCCTGGTGGTGGACGACTCGCGCGTCATTCGGGTCGCGGCGCGCAAGATCCTGAAAGAGGAATTCGAGCCGATCGAGGCCGGCGATGGCGAGGAAGCCTGGGAGGCATTGACCAAGGAAGGCAGCAATATCGCTTTGGTGATTTCCGATCTCTCCATGCCTTATCTGGACGGCATGGGCTTATTAGAACGCATCCGCACCGCCGAAGACGCCAACCTGCGTTCGCTGCCGATGATCATCGTCACCGGCGCGGAAGACGACGACGGCGCCAAGACCAAGGCCTTCGCCGCCGGCGCGACGGACTTCATCAGCAAGCCGTTCGACTCGGTGCAACTGCTGGCCCACACCCGGTCTCATATCCGCCTGAAGAAAACCGAGCAGGAACTCAAAGAAGCCTCGACGACACTCAAGGAAAAACCGGCCACCGATCCATTCACCGGACTGGCGAATCAGCACGCCTTTCTGGAAGGTGGCAAGCAGGGCCTGGCGTACGCCATCCGTCACAACACCCAGTATGCGGTGCTGATGTTCCAGGTCGACAAGTTCGATCACATTTTCGTCCACCACGGCAAGCCCGTGGGCGGCGCCATTCTGAAACTGGTCACCTCCGCGCTGCAGGCGGAGATTCGCCGCGAGGACATCGCCGCGCGCATCAGCATGGCGCGATTCGGGCTGCTCCTGCCCTCTTCGAGCGCGGACGGCGCCCGCCGCTTGGCCGAGCGCGTCTGTAGTCGCGTCGGCAACACACGTGTCAAGGGCAAGGATGGAACGCTGTTCTCGATTTCGTTGAGCGCCGGCATCGCACCGCCGACGGTCACGCGCGACATGTGTTTCGAAGATCTCCTCACAGATGCCTTGCAGCGGCTGGGACAGGCAATGGAACAGGGCGGCAGCGTTGTTGCCGGACCGATACCGCCGCCGACGGAAGCCGTCACCGAGCCGGCCACGGCGAAGGAACCGGAAGCTGTCGCGGCGGCAGCTACACATGCGGTCGAGGAGCAGCCGGCAATACCGGCCAGCGAACCGGTCATCGCACAGGCGCGGGCCGACGCGTCACCGACGGCCACGGAAGCAGCGCCCAGTGTGACGGAGCCGGTCGCATCCGTAGCCGACGCAACGGCGGCGACACCCGAGGCAGAAGCCGGCGCGAAGGAAGTACTAAGCGCTCAATCGGTCGCGCCGACACTCGATCAGGCACTGGCGCAGCTTGCCAACAATCAGGGCTACGCACTCTATCCCCACCTGAAAACCTTGATCGAAAGCCTGCTGCCATTACTGGAGCACTGGAACCTGAGCGACCAGCGCGGACTTGATGACGCAATCGCACGGATCCGAGCCTCTCTCGAAAGCAAGTAACGGCCTGCTCGAACCCCCTGCGACAACTCCGCGGCCTATGTTAGGATGCCCTCCCGCACCGGTGAGGGAGATCCGCTATGCCTTCTTTTGATGTCGTATCCGAAGTCGATCAACACGAAGTCGCCAATGCCGTTGATCAGTCCAACCGCGAAATCGGCGCCCGCTTTGATTTCAAGGGCAGCGACGCCAAAATCGAAGTGGTCGACGGAAATCTGATGCTCGAAGCACAGAGCGAATTTCAGATCGATCAGATGCGCGACATCCTGGAAAAGAAACTGGCCAAACGCGGCGTCGACATCGCCGCCCTCAAGGCCGACAAGGTCGAGGAAACGGGATCGCGCGCCAAGCAGAAGATCGAAATCCGCCAGGGCATCGACAAGGACACCGCGCGCAAGGTGATCAAACTGGTCAAGGAAAGCAAACTCAAGGTGCAGGCCAGCATTCAGGGCGAACAGGTGCGCATCACGGGCAAAAAACGCGACGATCTGCAGGACGCCATCGCTCTGCTGAAGAAAGCGGACGTGGGCCTGCCGATGCAGTATCAGAACTTTCGCGATTGACGTGTCTAGCGGCGGGGTGTGTCGGAGTGCAGCCTGACGCACCACACAATCGCGGCTCGGTGCGTCGCTGCGCTGACGCACCCTACGGGTGCTTCATAGCGCGCTGTTCCGAGCAGGATGGGCTGTAAGGGCCAGGGTTCAGCAATGGAATTCGTCTCTGACCTTTCTTGCGGCTGCCGGCATGTCAGTCCTGCAGCGCAACCGGCGTACCCAGCTTGAGTGTACAGGCCTTGCCGAGCGTGGCCATCAGGCTCTCACCGGTCTTGTCATCGACCCAAACCTTTTTTTCGCCGTCAAACGAGAAGTGGGCGGGCCCCAGTGGAGAGGCAACCCAGATCTGCTGCAGCGGCTCCTGCCGGTTGACGATGATCTGCGCGCCATCATCGAACTCGATCTTCAGCACGCCGTCGACCAGATCCATGTCCAGATCGTCGCAGGCCGCATCGGCCTCCAGCTGTTCCATGATCTGCTCCAGCACCTGAATACTGTGTACCGAAAAGGAGAGCTCAGCCATGACGATCCTCGTGCTCCACAATTGAAAAGCGCGCCAAACTTGTCCGAAGTCAAGGCGGCGCGGCCGGCAATGATGGATCACTGTCCAGGCCAAATCAACCGGGAAAGCGACAGGGATGGGGGAAAACACGGGGTCAGATGGCTCGATTCGACCGAGCAGTGCCGTCGCTGTGGCACCGCCCGCCCGACTGAGTTTTATCTCTATGCCCCGCCTGCGCTAGAATAGCGCCCTTCACGACGACCGCTTTGATGCGGTCTGCCCAATCCGACGCACATACACGAGTCTACCTGATGCCCGACACCAGCCCCGAGCAACGCCCCAGTAAGTACTCCTACGAAGAGCTTCTCACCTGCGGCCGCGGCGAGCTGTTCGGTCCCGGCAATGCCCAGCTGCCGTTGCCGCCGATGCTGATGTTCGACCGCATCACCCTCATCAGCGAAGAGGGCGGCGCCTTCGGCAAGGGCGAGATGCGCGCCGAACTGGATATTCGACCGGACCTGTGGTTCTTCGGCTGCCACTTCGAGGGCGACCCGGTCATGCCCGGCTGCCTTGGCCTGGACGCCATGTGGCAACTCATCGGTTTCTATCTCGGCTGGGCCGGCGGCCCCGGTCGTGGCCGCGCACTGGGCGGCGGGGAGGTAAAGTTCTCCGGCCAAGTCACGCCTAAGAACAAACTCGTTTCCTATCAGATCGACTTGAAGCGCGTGATCAAGCGCAAGCTGTTCATGGGCATTGCCGACGCCGTCATGTCCGTGGACGGCCGTGAGATCTATGCGGCCAAGGATCTGCGCGTCGGCCTGTTTACTTCCACCGATAACTTCTGAGGTTCAAAGCAATGCGTAGGGTTGTCGTCACTGGCATCGGTATCGTCTCTTCCATCGGCAACAACAAGCAGGAAGTCCTGGACAGCCTGCAGACGGGTCGCTCCGGCATCCGCTTCAATGATGAGTACAAGGAGATGGGCTTTCGCAGTCACGTCTGCGGGCCGATTCTGAATCTCGATCTCGAAGCGCTGATCGACCGCAAGTTGCGACGCTTCATGGGCGACACGACGGCCTACAACTATGTCGCCATGCAGGAGGCGCTGAACGACTCCGGGCTGACCGAGGCCATGATATCCAATCCGCGCACCGGCCTGATCGTCGGCTCCGGCGGCGCGTCGACCGCCAGTGTGGTACAGGCCGCCGATATCGCGCGTGAAAAAGGCGTGAAGAAGATCGGTCCGTACGGCGTGACCAAGACCATGTCCTCGACCACCTCGGCGATTCTGGGCACGGCGTTCAAGATCAAAGGTGTCGGCTACTCCATCAGTTCGGCCTGCTCGACCAGCGCCCACTGCATCGGCCACGGCGCCGAACTCATCCAATGGGGCAAGCAGGACATCGTCTTTGCCGGCGGCGGCGAAGAGGTCCACTGGACCATGAGTTGCCTGTTCGACGCCATGGGCGCGCTGTCCTCCAAATACAACGAGACACCCGAGAAGGCCTCGCGCCCTTACGACGCCAATCGCGACGGCTTCGTCATCTCCGGCGGCGGCGGCCTGGTGGTGCTGGAGGAACTGGAACATGCCAAGGCGCGCGGCGCCAAGATCTACGCCGAACTGGTCGGGTATGGTGCCACCTCTGACGGCTACGACATGGTCGCGCCCTCGGGTGAAG
>JBFEJM010000131.1:0-6680 GCA_041553175.1 Gammaproteobacteria bacterium
CCGCGTCCAAAGTCAGCGGTGCGGACAGCGATGCATCCACCGCCTCGATGCTGGCGATATGGGTGCTCGATGCCTGGCTGGCGGTCACCAGTTCACTGCAGAAAGTATCGGCGCCCATGCTGATGCCGGCAAACTGCGTGTTCAGCGCGGTGGCCTCGGTCAGGAGGGCCTGCAGGTCGGCGGCCAGCGGCGATACCGTGGGCTCCGGTGCCGGCCTGGCGGCAATGGCAGGGGTCAACAGAAACAGACCAAACAACAGCGTCAGTAGCCCGGCCAGGTATTTTTGTGTTGAAAACTTCATTTCACTCTACTCCAGGAATTCTCAGATTAAAGGCCGTAGGCAGCAATCACGTTGATTGTGTTACCGGATGCGCTGAGCAGCGAAGCCTCGGTGAACTCGATATTGGTCTGCTGAATGTTCTGCGTGTCGACAATGCGGCCGGACATGGCGCCGATGTTGTCGGCCATGGCCACGATGCGGTCGACCATTTCCATGATGCGGTCGGACATGACGCCAATGTCGTAGGTCAGGCTCAGCATGCTGTCGGTGGCACTGGCCAGCACCGGAGTGGAGGTCGTGGGCGCCAGCTGATTGATGGTATCCGCATAAGTTTCCAGCGCCAGCGCCAGGGCACGATGAATGCCGGACAAGTCGCCGGCCCAGGTAAGCGTGTCGCCATTGGTGTAGTGACTGGCGAATGCGCTGTCCTGGCTGACGAGGGTGTAGAGATTCACCACCTGGGTGAGATACAGGCTCATCTCGGTTTCGATGCGCGCCAGTTCGGTGCTCATATTGAGTTGGTTCAACCACACCAGATCCATCGATGTCGCCAGCGCATTGGCCTGATTGACCAGAGCGGCGATCATCGGATCGTAGAGCTGCGTGCTGAGGGTGTTGCTGAGCGCAATGGCGTTCATCTGCGTGGTGAGAATGGAGTTCTGGGTGGTGATGACATTGGCGCTTTGCAGTTGCTGGGTAATCAGGATGCGATCCGCCATCAGGCCGATGTTGTCGGCCATGATCAGCATGCGGTCGGCCATTTCACCAATGCGATCGGCCATGCTGCCGATGTCGTCCGACAAGCTCAGAATGGCGGCGAGACTGGCGTCGTACTCGACCAGATCGGCGCTGGTGGAAATGCTGTTCAGGTCCAGCGAAAAACCCTGTACGCGAGCGGCGATGGTGACGGCCAGATTGGACAACTCGTCCAGCGACGTGAGGCTTTCCACATCAACACTGAAAGACGTGGTGATACCGGCGTAAACGGTCTCCATCGCGGCGAGCCAGTCGCCGATCGAGGTACCGGCGGCGCCAAGCTCCGTGCAGCTGTTGCCGGCGGTCAGATCGATACCGGCCAGTTGCGCATCCACGGCCTGCCCCTGGCTTACCAGCGCGGCGAGGTCGGTGGCCAACGGCGACAGGGTGGGTTCAGGGTCCGGCGCGGGTCTGGCCGCGAAGGCGGTTGAAAGGAAGAGAAAAAAGACGAAAAAGACTGATGACGCCAACAGCGGCTGGCGCCTGGATAGGACATTGAACATCTGTGGGATTCCTCTGTACTGCGTTTAAAAGCTGCTAACTATCTAACCTGGATGGGGTTTTGCGGGTCATGCATCGCGGTGTCCGGAACCATCGTTGCTGGCATGATGATATGTTAATAAATAAGCAAATACTAATATATAGACCGGGTCTCTGGATGTCCATTACCGGTTCATGACATGTGGGTATTCAGGGTTGGCTAGAGAAAGATTGTTTCCGGTATTGAGAAGATGCAGCGCCGAAGAGCAATAAGCGTGAATTAAGAGATAACTGCTCTCGGATCTGGATTATTCGAATCACTCCACTTCTATACTCGATATTGCATCCCTTTCGAATGGCTCGGGATGCTGACTCCGTATCAAGGAGCAATCATGAAATCGAACTCACTCGTTGTGGGCGTCATTGTTGGTTTCCTCCTCATGGGCGTGATCGTGTGGATCGCCATGCCGCCAATGATGATCAATGTACACAGAAGTCAATTTGGATTTGATGAAACGGTGACTGCCGTGGAGAACGCCGTTGCCGCCGAGGAAGGCTGGAAGGTGGTTCAGGTATTCGATATCCAGAAGAATATCGTCGATGCCGGATTCCGCGACATGACCAAAGTGAAAATCGTCGCTCTGTGCAATGCCGGTTACGCCCATCGTATTCTCGGCGACGACAAGGACAAGGGCGTCACCACCATGATGCCGCTGGCTATCGGCGTGTATGAAACCGCGAACGGCGATGTCTATATATCGGATTTGAATGTCGGGCTGATGGGCATGATGTTCGGCGGTACGATTGCCGACGTCATGGGCAATGCCTCCACAGACATCGGCAGGATGGTTGCGGCAGTGGCCGCCAACTAGAAAAACCCGGGGTCGAAGAGCTGCCGATTCAGGAATGAATCACGCTTCGACTCGGGACATCGTATCGTTTGTTCCTGTCTCAATCGACTATTGTCGGCGGCCGCACGCAGGACTGCTTTGCCACCGCGCCATCCAGATAGAAGGTTCCGCGACATTCATTGCGGGTGGAACGGCCCAACTGATAGTTCACGCAACACCAGCCGACCGGGTCGGGTGGCGGTGTGCAGTCTTTCACGGCGCTGCTCCTGTCGCGATAAAATTTGCCGGTACACTCATGCCGCAAGCTCGAGTAGACCTTTTCATTGCGGCAGCACCAGCCCTGGGTGCAGCCGCTGACTGCCTGGCGGCGGTTGTCGTAGAACCGACCTTACTGGCGTAGACCGGTGTCGCGCGAACAATCGGGATATTCAATACAGGCAAAAGGAGGGACCAGATTCTATTCCCGGTCCGGACAGGATGACGATGGTGATCCGTTCAGGCACGGGCTCCGCCGCGGTTTTCTACCGTTTTCTCATGGATTCGTCCTGCTGCATTCGGCTCAATCGGGTCCAGCCTCGAAATTAAGTGTCATAGGGCAGATACTTACCCAATAGAGCAAACAATCGCCCTTGCCCCCATTTCCCCGACACCCATTCTCTGGGATAAACGTGCTCTATCCATTATTATAGGTGCGGCCGTCCCTTCCCAGGCGTCGTCAAAGCGTGCAGGTTACCGTTGTATGAGTTTATCCCCGTTGCCCGGCGGCAACCGTGTTTTCCTCCTGGCCATTCCGTTCTATCTCCCGGCGCTGTTGCGCGTATTCCTCCAGGGTGAGGTCAATGTCGCCGGCATCCTGTCGGATGTCGCGCTGGGTTCGCTGTTCCTGTGCCTGACGCTGCTGGTGCCGCGCCTTGTGCGGGTGATCCTGTTGACGCTGTGGACGGCGTTTCAGGTGGGCGCGCGCGAGATGCTGGCGGCGATGCAACGCTTTCCGAACTGGCAGGATCTGCATTACCTGACCGATCCCACCTTCCTCGGCAACACCGGGGAAGGTCTGCATCTGGCCTCGCCACTGGCTGCCGGACTGATGCTGGCCGCGCTGATCCTGGCCGTGCTGGCCAGCACCGCCCGCGTGTCGAGTGCCAAGGTCGTGGCCGGTTTCGTCATCGGCGGCGGTCTCCTGCTGCTGCATGGGGTGGCGAACCGCTCCGATAGCGACTCGGCGGTCGCCTCACGCTTCAACGCCCTGCACTGGTTTCTCCGCGACGCGGTGGCGATGCCGTTCCGCGGCGAACTCGCGACGCCGCTGCCGCCGCCGACGATCTACAGCCATGTGGAGGCGGGCGGTACGCCGCTGATCGATAAGGGCAGGGCGAAGAATGTGCTGATCGTGACCCTGGAAGGTGTGCATGGCGGTTATCACCCGGACATCCGCAAGGCGCTGGGCGTGACCGAGGACATCCCTTTCATGAATGCACTGGCCGCGCAGACGACGGACGCCATGCTGGTGCCGGACTTCGTCACTCACAGTCATCAGACGATCCGCGGTCTTTATGCCCTGCTGTGCGGCGACATCAGCAAGCTGGATACGGACATGCCCAAGGCCTACCAGGTGATCGGTCATGCGCGTGCCGAGCGCTGTCTGCCGGCGCAGCTGGCAAAGGCGGGCTGGAGTACGCATTACCTGCAGGGCGCAGGGCTCGCCTTCATGAACAAGGACCGGGTCATGCCCGCCATTGGTTTTCAGCAGGTGCATGGCAGTGAATGGTTCACCGCCAAGGATGACATTCCGTTTCTGTGGGGCGCCAGCGATCCGGCCTTTTTCAAGGGCGCGCGCAAATACATTCGGCAGCTGCAGGCCAAGCGCAAGCCCTGGATGCTGACACTGATGACGGTCGGCACCCATCAGCCCTATGGCGTGACGGATGAGATCGTTGAACAGTATCCCGACCGGTTGACGGCGGCGAACGCGGTGCTGAACAAGTCCGTCGGTGAGTTTCTGGCCGCCATCAAGGCCGACGGCGTGCTCAAAGACACCCTGGTCATCGTCACCAGCGACGAATCCCACGGCGCGCGGCAGGCCGACTGGATCAGCAGCTGGGGGCTCAATATCGTGTTCGCGCCGGAGCAGGCCCCGCCGTCGTCCCCGGCTTCGAACCCGGCGCTGAACCCGCTGCCGCGCATCAAGCAGGGCACCTACGGACTGATGGACATGGAGGCCTCGGTGCTGGACTACTTGGATCTGCCGATTCCGGATCAGGTGGGCGGGCGCAGTTTCTTCCGCGACTACGCCAGCGGCCGCGACATCGCGTCCTATACCGGCAGCGTGCTGCGCTGGCAGACGGCCGACAATAAACGCTACGAGTGCACGATCATGGAAGGTTGCCGGGTCTGCGACGGGGCGGGCATTCTGGGCCAGCGCCCCGCAAACTGCACCTGGGACGACCGGGATATGGATCGAACGCTGTTCCGCATGGCCTATGCGCTGGACCATAGCCTGGATGCCGGCGGTGGCGAACGCGTGATGCGCTTTGCCAACGGCGATATTCGCGAGCTGCCGGAAAAGCAGGCCCACGAATGGATCGACAATGTCATCGGCGCGCAATACCTGGATTTCCCGAAAGGCTCCAGGGTACATGTGTCGATCAGACTCAAGGCCCCGCCCGACAATGCCAGCGACGTGCAGATGAAGCTCACCCTGCGCGCCTGGGAGAAAGAAGTCGGCGGTATCCGGTATGATCCGTTCCCGCTGCTCAAGCCCGGCGAGTCCACAGCGCTGGATTTCGATTTCGAGAACGAGCGCCAGCGGCAGTCGTTCTCGTTCCATCTGTTCGGTGCGGGCGTGAAATCGCGGATTCAGATCGACGAGTTCACGGTCAAGGTCACACCAAAGGCATCGTAATCCCTATGCGACTCACACCGTTCCTGCTCGCACTCGTCACGCTCGTGCCCATTGTCGCGCCGGCCGCGCCCGCTGAATCCGCCGCAACCCCATCGCACAAGTCGGCGCAAAAAACAGCGCACATCAGCCGCGCAACGCCGGCGCCGACGCGCTTCGTCGTCGACGGAACCGTCATCGTCGATCGCGACACCGACAAACCGGTGTTCCTGCGCGGCATGGGCTACTCGCCGTACCTGACCGGCGAGACGCCCCTGTTCGGCGCGCCGCCCGGCGACGATGGGCGCTATGCGGAACACCTGGGCCTTATGCGCGACCTCGGCGTGAACTACCTGCATGTGTTTCCGCTGCTCATGCCCAAGGGTTTCTTCACCGAACTCGACAAGACCGATCTCGTCTACGGGCAGGACATCTGGGTGATGGGCGGTGCGCCGGATTTTCTCGATCCCGATTTCCAGGCCAGCACGATCGAGCAGATCAAGGCGGTCATCGATCACACCTATAAAGTAGGCCGTCCCGATCGTCTGGTGCTGTTCTCCGTCGGCGACGAATTGCACGCCGATTCAATCAAGAACACCGACACGCGCCATTCGACGGTGCGCGATTACAGCGGCAAGCACATCAGCGTCGCGAACCGCACACCGACCGAAGTCGCGCTCGCGCGCCTGATCGACGCCGCCATCGATTACGAACTCACGCACTACGGCCGTCGTCATCTGTATTGCCATACCAGTTGGACCCACGTCGGCCCGCTTGCCGACCGCCCGGATATCGAAGTGCCGCGCGCAAGCGTGCTGGTCCCGGATATGGGCGACTTGCTGTGCATGAACATCTACACCTACGCGCGCGGTGTGCAGACCTCGCCGCCCGGATCGGTCACCGGCACCCCCTATCAAGGTTACCTGGAAGAACTCGCCGCCAGCACGGACATGCCGGTACTGGTCGCTCAGGTCGGACTCTCGACCTCGCCGATCGAACCCAAGGCCTGGGTGCCCGGCTTTGGCGGTCACAGGATCGAAGACGTGCCAAAGACGTTTCGCGCGATATGGAAGGACATCCGCACCGCCAAAGGCAACGAAAAATTTGCTGGCCTGGTGTTCTTTGAACTGCACGACGAATGGTGGAAGAGCGGCGAGGACCGCGACGATTCCACCCGTCACGAAGCGGACGACCCGGAGGAATGGTTCGGGATCTACGCGGTGGGGAAGGACAACAGGCTGACGCCCAAAGGGCGGATTCCGGCGACAGTGCGGAGACTGTTTGCAGAGCCGTGAACTATAGGGCGTCTCTCACCGGTCCGCCACGCTCGAATTCAACACCCGCCTGAGTCATCTCTTTGGTCCATCTGGCGCCGCAGCGACCGCGCGGCCGTCAACTATCAAAAGTTCGGCTGATCATGTCGAATTAAGCGCTC
>JBFEJM010000132.1:0-6636 GCA_041553175.1 Gammaproteobacteria bacterium
CGAGCAGACCCATCAGTTACCCGAAGATGAGATCGGTCAGTTGCGGCTGGCATTTTCCATGGGCTTTGCCGACTGGAAGCTGTTCCTCACGGCGCTGGATCGGCATCGCCGCTTCGTGCACGGGCAGTTCGAGCAGGTCTTCAGCGCGTCGGGGACGGATGACCAGAGCAGCGCCCGGGCCAGCGCGGATTTCGAAGGCCTGTGGGCGGGAACACTGGAAGCCGGCAGTGCCGAGCGGCTGTTGGATGACGCCGGCTGCGACGATTCCAGCGAGGTATTGCGTCTGCTGCATGCCTTTCGCGACAGCAGTACGCTGCGCGGCATGGGTGCGCGCGGCCGCGCCCGGCTGGACCGGCTGATGCCTCTGTTGCTGGGGGCCATTACCGAGGCGCCGGCGCCGGCCCAGGCGTTCGCCCGCGTCATGGAGGTCATCGAGGCCATCGCCGGCCGCAGTGCCTACCTGGCATTGCTTGTCGAACACCCGATGGCGCTGTCCCAGCTGGTCAGGCTGTGTGCCGCCAGCCCCTGGATCACCGATCAGCTGGCTCACCATCCGCTGCTGCTGGACGAATTGCTCGACCCCCGTCAGCTCTACGCCCCGCTGCGCCGTGAGGATCTCGAGCGCCAGGTCGCGGTGCGGCTGGCCCAGGTCGCCGAGGATGACCTGGAGCAGCAGATGGACTCCCTGCGGCACTTTCGGCAGACCGCGGTGATGCGGGTCGCGGCGGCCGATGTGATGGGCGTGACGCCGCTGATGGTGGTCAGCGACTACCTGACCGAGATCGCCGAGGTGATCCTGAATCGGGTACTGGAGCTGTGCTGGCAGCATCTGGTCAGTCGCCACGGCATCCCCTGCTTTCGAGCCGAGGGTCAGCTGCAGGAAGCCGGCTTCATTGTCGTGGCCTACGGCAAACTGGGTGGCATAGAGCTCAGCTATGGCTCTGATTTAGATCTTGTTTTTGTCCATAATAGCCGGGGATCCGAGCAGCTTACCGTCGGGCAGAAAAGTATAGATAACTCCATATTTTTTGCCCGCCTTGGCCAGCGTATCATTCATTTCCTAAATACCCTGACCCCGGCCGGCGTGCTGTACGAGGTCGACATGCGGCTGCGCCCGAGTGGTGCCTCCGGCCTGCTGGTCACCAGCCTGGAGGCGCTCGCCGACTACCAGGAGCACGAGGCCTGGACCTGGGAGCATCAGGCCCTGGTGCGGGCCCGGGTGGTGGCGGGCGATCCGTCCCTGAACAAGGCCTTCGCCGAGGTGCGGCGGCGGGTATTGGAACGCGAGCGCGACCCGGTCGCACTCAAGACCGAGGTCCGCGAGATGCGTGAGCGGATGCGCAAGGAGCTGGCCGAACGTGACCCGGCCCGGTTCGATCTCAAGCAGGGGGTCGGAGGTATCGCCGACATTGAATTTATGGTGCAATACCACGTCCTGCGGTTTGCGCACGACCATCCCAAGTTGCTGGTCTGGAGCGATAATATCCGCCTGCTGGAGGTGTTGGCGGCGGCCGATCTGCTTGCGCCCGACGATGCCGGGTTCCTGGCCGACGCCTATCGGGCCTATCGGGCCCGAGTGCATCAGCTGACCCTGCAGGAGCAACCCGCGGTGGTCGCCCTCCACGAGTTCACGGACCTGCGGGAGCGGGTCGCGACGTTGTGGCGCAGCACCATGGAATGAACAGTTTGCAGGAGCGGTCTCGCCCCTCGATCAGAATCGGGGTCGGCGCAGGGGTCCGTTCCCGTCTGAGAGCATTAGCGAGTGAGGAGAGACACGCATGTCGATGGCCGATCGTGACGGCGTCATCTGGTTGGATGGGAAGATGGTTCCCTGGCGCGAGGCCCAGGTTCATGTCCTGACCCATACCCTGCATTACGGCATGGGTGTGTTCGAGGGCGTGCGCGCCTACAAGACCGATAAGGGTACGGCGATATTCCGTCTGGGTGCGCACACCGACCGCCTGTTCCGCTCGGCCCACATCCTGATGATGCCGATGCCTTATGACAAAGAGACGCTGAACAAGGCGCAGCGCGATGTGGTGCGTGAGAACAAGCTGGAGTCGGCCTACATCCGTCCCATGTGTTTCTACGGCTCCGAAGGCATGGGCCTGCGCGCCGACAATCTCAAAGTCCACTGCATGGTCGCGGCCTGGACCTGGGGCGCGTATCTGGGTGCCGAGAACATGGAGAAGGGCATCCGTATCAAGACATCCTCGTTCACGCGTCATCACGTCAACATCACCATGTGCAAGGCCAAGGCCAACGGCAATTACATGAACTCCATGCTGGCGCTGCGTGAGGCGTTGTCCTGCGGTTACGACGAGGCGATGTTGCTCGACAACGAGGGTTATGTCGCGGAAGGTTCCGGCGAGAATATCTTCCTCGTGCGCAATGGCGTGCTCTATACGCCGGATCTGACTTCCGCGCTGGATGGCATTACCCGCGATACGCTGTTCATGCTGGCGGCCGAAGCCGGCCTGACGGTTAAGGAAAAGCGCATCACCCGCGACGAGGTGTATGTCGCCGACGAAGCATTCTTCACCGGCACGGCGGCGGAAGTGACACCGATCCGAGAAGTCGACGGGCGTGTCATCGGCAACGGCGGCCGCGGACCGATCACCGAAAAATTGCAGGCAACCTATTTCGACCTGGTGCATGGCCGTCACGCCAAGCATCCCGAGTGGTTGACGTTGGTTTGACAGGCGTAGCGGGGACAGATTTCAAATCCGTCCCCGGCCTATAAGGAGAATATCATGCCCAATCCGAACACTGCGGCCGGTGCCGGCCAGAACACCTACATTCAGGCCAATGCCGAGAATCGCTACGAAGTGACGCGCGCCGATCTGCCGCTGCACTGTCCGCTGGAAGGCATGAGCCTGTGGAACTCGCATCCGCGCGTGTATCTGGCCATCGAAAAGACCGGTCAGGCCAAGTGCCCCTATTGCGGTGCGGATTACGTGCTGAAGGATAAATGACCTGTACGATCGCGAAGCAATCTATCAACACGAAGGTGCCAAAGGCGCACTAAGACGAGCCGAAGACAGTTGTGATAAATCACCGGGATTGTGTGATAGCTTTCGTGTTCTGCGCGGAGAATGAATTGATCAGTCATATCCTTTGCGCGCCTTTGGCGCCTTCGCGTTGAAAAGGTTTTCAACACGGCCCGAGTCTTGAATACACCTTCAATCGTTATCTGGCGCTTTCTCGACGGCAAGGCCGGCCATGAAAACCAGACCGCCGGTCTGGTGCAGGCACTGCAGGGAGTGCAGCCGGTCGAGGTGCGTGATCTTCCAGTGGTCGATGGCCTGTGGCGGTATCTGCGCCAGTCCCTTCCCGATGCAACAGCGCCGGCACCAGACCTGTTGCTCGGTGCGGGCCATGCGACTCATCTGCCGCTGCTGCTGACGCAAATTATCAAAGGTGGTCGTACGGTGTTGCTGATGCGGCCGACTATGCCGCGTCGCTGGTTTGATCTGTGTATCATTCCCGCCCACGATGAGCCGAAAGCCGCCGACAATGTCGTTGTCACCCGCGGTGTATTGAACCGGATTCGTCCCGGCGTGGCGAAAGACCCGCGCAAGGGCCTGATACTGATCGGCGGTCCGTCGCGACATCATCAATGGTCGAATGCGGCGATCATCGGACAGATCGCGGAGATCGTCGCCAACACGCCAAAGCAGCGCTGGCTGCTGACGACCTCGCGGCGCACGCCGGCGGGGTTTGTCGATGCGCTGCGCGCGGCGGTTGCGACAGACGCACTGGAGATTGTCCCGGCCGAGCAGACCGGCCCGGACTGGCTGCCGGCCCAATTGGCCTGGGCCGGGACCGTCTGGGTCAGCGCCGACAGTGTGTCGATGATCTACGAGTCCCTGACGGCGGGCGCGGCGGTGGGTCTGTTGGATGTCGAACCACGCATACGCGATCGTGTCGTGATCGGCGTCGAGGCGCTGCAGAGCGAAGGATTGGTATTGAGTTTCAAGGACTGGATGACCGGCCGTGAACTGCGGCCACCCAAACAGCCTTTCAATGAAGCGGCGCGCTGCGCCCGGGAAATAGTACAGCGATGGTTCAGCAGCGATTGACCGTTTTGCAGGTTTTGCCGGCGATGGAATCCGGTGGTGTGGAGCGCGGTACCCTCGAGGTGTCCGATGCGCTGGTTGCCGCGGGGCATCGCTCCATTGTCCTGTCCGGCGGCGGTCAGCTGGTGTCGCGCCTGACCGGCCGCGGCGGCGAACATATCACCTGGCCGATCGGAAAAAAATCGCTGGCCACGCTGCGCTGGGTGCGTCGATTACGCGAACTCCTCATCGATGAGCAGGTCGATATCGTGCACGCGCGCTCGCGCGTACCGGCCTGGATAACTTATCTGGCCTGGAAATCCATGGATCCCGCCAGTCGACCGCGCTTCGTTACCACGGTGCATGGCCTGTATTCAGTCGGACGCTATAGTTCGGTGATGGTGCGTGGTGAGCGTGTGATCGCGGTGTCCGAAACCGCACGACGGTATATCACGGACAACTATCCCAAGGTCGATCCCGAACGCGTTGTGGTCATTCCGCGCGGGGTCGATGCGAAAATGTTTCCCTACGGTTACCGCCCGCCGCATTCCTGGTCGCAGCGCTGGTTCACCGAGCATCCCTATCTGCTCGACCGGCTGGTGCTGACCTTGCCGGGCCGGCTCACGCGTCTTAAAGGTCACGAGGATTTCGTTGAGCTTATCGCCGCGATGATCGCAAAGGGTGTGCCGGTGCACGGCATCATTGTCGGCGGCGAGGATCCCCGCAAGAAAGATTATGTCGAATCACTGCGGCGTCGAATCGCCAAGCTCGGCATCGTCGAACACATCAGTTTCATCGGCCAGCGCATGGACATTCGCGACATCTATGCGAGTTCAAATATCGTCTTTTCGCTGTCGCGTCAGCCGGAGTCGTTCGGCCGCACGGTGCTGGAGGCCTTGAGTATGGGCGTGCCGGTGATCGGTTACGATCATGGCGGTGTCGGCGAGGTGCTGAACCGGATCTTTCCGGATGGCTGTGTCGTGCCCGGTCACAGCGAATTGCTGATCGCCAAGACGCAGGATTTTCTCGGCCGCACCCGCACCGTGCCGGATGTGAATCCGTTCACGCTGGACTCGATGTTAAGCAGAACGCTTGCAGTCTACGAGCAGCTGGCGGCGGGCCGATGATAGTCGCCGTCCACAACCAATAAGCAAAGGTCGCAGCCGAGGGGGATCGAGGACGTAATGGAGCGTATACGAGAGAGCTTCCTGCGGGTGGGCTGGATGCTGCCGGTGCTGGTGCCGACCGCCGCATCGCTCGGGCGCGCCCTGGGTAACGTACTGTTCTTCAGCTATCTGATCTGGGCGTTACTGGCGTTGCGGCCACGCGATCTGCGCCTGCCGCCCGTATTGCTCGGATTGTATTGTGCGACCGTGCTGGTGTTCCTGCTGAGCGCCACTGTCGCCGTCGATCCAGGCGAGGCTGTGCACACCTGGTTCCGTTGGTTCACGTACACACTCGCGTTGCCCATTACCCTGATGGTGCTGGCACAGCAGACGTTGGACGAACAGCGACTGCTGCGCTGGGCCGGTATCGCGGCGCTGGCGGCGCTGCTGTATTTCGCCGGCCGGCTCGTCTATGTCTGGCTGCAGGGCGAGGATATCGCCGGCAACGTCAACGGAATGGTGATGGCCTATGTGCTGCCGTTTCTGGTGGTCTGGGTGCGCGACCGCTGGCCGCCGGCGACGGCACGCTGGCTGCAAATCCTGTTGCTTGTTATAGCGATCGTCGCGCTGTTGCTGGCGAACAGCAGTACCGAGGTGCTGGTGGCGGCAGGTGGTCTGCTGGTCCTGACGGCGTTTCTGTCGCGCTTCGGTCTGCGTATTCTCTGGGCTGCCGCGGTATTGCTTCCGGCGGTGCTGGTGTTCGAGCTGCTGCCCAAACTGCAGCAGGTGCAGGGCGTCGACTGGCAGGCGTTATTGGATATCTGGTCCAGTCACCGCACGACCATCTGGCTCGGCGCCTTTCAGTCGCCGCCGGAGAATGTCTGGCTGGGTGTGGGCATGGGCAATGCCCAGTTCTTCGAGCCGCTGCTTTCCGTGAAAGTGAAAAGCATGCACAACTTTCTGGTCGATACCTGGTTTGAGACCGGTGTGCTCGGACTCGTAGCATCGCTCTCCTTGCTGGCGTATCTGATGGGGTCGGTGCTGCGTGCCCTGCGTGCCGCAACACCAGAGGCGAAACGCCGCGCCGCGCCCTGGGTGGCCAGCATCGTCGCCATTCTGATCGCGGCCAGTCTGGATAATTCCTACGGATCGCTCTCGTTCTGTCTGTTGATGCTGTTCGAGCTGGCGGTGTTGCGGGTGTTCCTGCAGCGGAAAGCGGCTTAACGAACGAGCGACTGCAACGCGTGCTCGAGTTTTCTACGGATATGCGCCATCGAGAAATGCGTTTGATAGCTTGAATAGGCTGCCGCGCTTTGGTTGGTTCTCAATGTCGTATCCGCCGCAAGCCGGCGGACGGCAGCGGCAATACCGGCGGCATCCTCCGCCGCAACCCAGCTGATGCCCGGCGCGACACGCAGCGACGTGCGCCAGGCGCAGCGCAACGATGGTCAGCGTTCGGAGCCCCGTCGCAG
>JBFEJM010000133.1:0-6590 GCA_041553175.1 Gammaproteobacteria bacterium
CATCCAAACTCACCGACTTCACACCGCTGTATTGCGAGCAGGGCGGGGCCAATCTGGTCAGCCAGTTCGACAAGGATGACGTCGAGGCGGTCGGCCTGGTCAAGTTCGACTTCCTCGGCCTGCGCACACTGACCATCATCGATTGGGCGCTGGCCACACTGAATCGCGAGCGTCGCGAACGTGACGAGGCGCCGATCGACATCGAGCGTATTCCGCTGGACGATCCGGCGGCCTTCGTGCTGCTCAAGGCGTGTCAGACCACGGCCGTGTTCCAGCTGGAATCGAGCGGCATGAAAGATCTGATCCGGCGCCTGCAGCCGGACAGCTTTGAGGACATTGTCGCACTGGTGGCATTGTTCCGTCCGGGACCGCTGCAGTCGGGCATGGTCGATGACTTCATCGCGCGCAAGCATGGCAAGCAGCGGGTCGAGTATCCGCACCCCAAACTCGAACCCATACTCAAGCCGACCTACGGTGTGATCCTGTATCAGGAACAGGTGATGCAGATCGCGCAGGTGCTGGCCGGTTACAGTCTCGGCGCCGCCGATCTGCTGCGTCGCGCCATGGGCAAGAAGAAGCCCGAGGAGATGGCCAAGCAGCGCGAGATCTTCACCGAAGGCGCATTGAAGAACGGCGTCGACGAAAAGCTCGCGACCTACATCTTCGATTTGATGGAGAAGTTCGCCGGTTACGGTTTCAACAAGTCGCACTCGGCAGCCTATGCATTGGTGTCCTATCAGACCGCCTGGCTGAAGGCGCATCATCCGGCGCCCTTCATGGCAGCGGTGCTGTCGGCGGATATGGACAACACCGACAAGGTCGTCACGCTGATCGACGAATGTCGCGATATGAAACTGGCCGTGGTGCCGCCCGACATCAACCGTTCCTATTACCGCTTTACCGTCGCCGGCGATGACACCGTGATTTACGGTCTGGGCGCGATCAAGGGCGTCGGTCAGGCCGCCATCGAAGGCGTGGTGGCCGAACGCGAGGCCAATGGTCCCTTCACCGATCTGTATGAGTTCTGCCGGCGGGTCGATCTGCGCAAGCTCAATCGGCGTGTGCTTGAGGCGCTGATTCGCTCGGGCGCCTGCGGCAGCCTGGGCGAGAATCGCGCGACCCTGATGGCGCAGTTGCCGACCGCGTTGAAACTGTCCGAACAGCACGAACGTGATCAGGGCGCGGGACAGGAGGATCTGTTCGGGATGGCGGTCGAGACCACCACCGCGCCGGTGGACGTGGTCCGGCTGCCGGAATGGGATGAGGAACTGCGCTTGCAGGGTGAGAAGGAAACCCTGGGTCTGTATCTCACCGGTCATCCGATCGTGCGTTACGAGGCGGAACTCGCACGCATCACCAGCGGCCGGCTCGCGAGCCTGGTGGGCAGTGGCAGTGAAGCGCCGAGCGGGCGTGGCAACGAACGTCAGGTGGTGGTGGCAGGTCTGGTGATCGCGCTGCGTATCCGCCAGACTCGACGTGGCGCCATGGCCTTCGTCACCCTGGATGACCGCAGCGCGCGGGTGGAAATGCGTGTGTTCTCGGATGTGTTCGACCACCACCGCAACCTGATCGCCAAGGACAAGGTGCTGGTGATAGAGGGTGTGCTCGGTTATGACGACTATTCGGGCGGACAGCAACTGACCGCCGACAGAATCTACGACATCAGCCAGGCGCGGGAAATCTTTGCCCGCCGAGTGGTGATCGATGTCGACGCCATCAAGGCGGGCAATGGCTTCATTCAGTCGCTGGCCGACACCCTGCGCCCGTTTCGGGAGGGCAAGTGCCCGGTCTGGATCACCTACCGCAACCAGGCCGCGAGCGCTCAGCTCGCGTTGGGGCGCGAATGGAACGTACATCCGGCGGATGAGCTGATCCACCGCCTGCACGAGCTGGCGGGGCCGGAGCATGTGCAGGTGGAGTATCGCTAGGATCCGGGATTCGGGATGAGGGATTCCGGGGCGCGAATGCGTGCTGTGAAAATGAGGCCTGTACAGGTAGAATTACGCGTCAATACAGACGATTGCTGAATCCGGATACTGAATCCCGAATCCCATGAATTTAAACTTCCTAGACTTCGAACAACCCATTGCCGAGCTTGAGGCCAAGATCGAAGAGCTGCGTTATGTCGGCAACGATGCCGAGATCAACATCAGTGAAGAGATCGGCCGGCTGCAGGACAAGAGCCGTACGCTGACCGAATCCATTTTCGCCAAGCTGACCTCCTGGCAGATCTCTCAGCTCGCGCGTCATCCGCAGCGCCCCTACACGCTGGATTACGTCGAACGCATCTTCACCGATTTCGAAGAGCTGCACGGTGATCGTGCCTTTGCCGACGATCGCGCCATTATCGGTGGCATCGCGCGGCTGGAGGGTCGGCCGGTCATGGTGATCGGTCAGCAGAAGGGCCGCGATACCAAGGAAAAGCTGATCCGTAATTTCGGTATGCCGCGCCCCGAGGGTTATCGCAAGGCACTGCGCCTGATGCACCTGGCGGAAAAATTCCGTTTGCCGATTCTCACCTTCATCGACACCCCCGGCGCCTATCCCGGTATCGGTGCCGAGGAGCGCGGGCAGAGTGAGGCGATTGCGCGCAATCTGTTCGTCATGTCCGAACTGAAGACACCCATCGTCTGTACGGTGATCGGCGAGGGCGGTTCGGGCGGTGCCTTGGCCATCGGTGTCGGTGACCGCGTGCTGATGCTGAAATACAGTACCTATTCGGTCATTTCGCCCGAGGGTTGCGCCTCCATTCTGTGGAAGAGCGCGGACAAGGCGCAGGATGCCGCCGATGCGCTCGGCATTACCTCCAAACGCCTGCTGGAACTCAAGCTCATCGATGCCGTGATCGAGGAACCTTTGGGCGGCGCCCATCGCGATCTGGATATGATGGCCGAGACGCTCAAGCAGACTCTGCTGGAGCAGCTGGACAATCTGGCCAGCACCACCACCGAGCAGTTGCTCAAGGCGCGTTACAAACGCCTCATGTCGTACGGGCATTTCAGCGTCAACTGAGCACGCGAACGCGTCTGCCGCGCTGAATAGCCCGGTTCGCGGCATCGATTGACGTACTGGACTTTCCCGCCTGCTAACATGTCGGGCATGACACTCACCCCGGATCACCTGCTGCAAGAACTGCTGCGACTCGCGCCGGCCGCCGGCGGCTATTGGGTCGCCTACAGCGGGGGACTCGACTCGCATGTTCTGCTGCAGCTGCTGGCGAGCCGGCGCGAGCTGCTCCCCGCACCGCTCGGTGCGATCCACGTCAACCACAATCTGCAAGCGTCCGCACCGGCGTGGGCGGCGCATTGTGCCGACGTATGTCGCGCGCTTGAGCTCGAGTGCCGCGTCCTGTCGGTCACGGCAGCGGCGGACAGGGGTGAAAGCCCGGAGGCGGCGGCGCGGGCGGCACGTTACTGCGCGCTGACGGAGGCGCTGCCCGCAGGTCATGTGTTGCTGACCGCGCATCATCAGGACGACCAGGCCGAGACTCTGTTGCTGCAGTTGCTGCGCGGGGCGGGTCCCAAAGGGCTTGCGGCCATGCCGGCGTCGACCGAATTGGGCGCCGGCACGCTGGTACGACCGCTGCTCGGTATCGCCCGGCAGACGTTGCTGGCCTATGCCCGGGAGCAGAAGTTGCGCTGGATCGAGGACCCGAGCAACGCGCAGCCGGGTTTCGACCGCAATTATCTGCGTCATACCGTGCTGCCGCGACTGCTCGAACGCTGGCCGGCCACGGCGGCGGTGCTGGCACGGAGCGCAACCCATCAGGCGGAGGCGGCGCAACTGTTGGACGCGCTGGCTGCGCTGGATTTGCGGGAACATCAGGGCCGGACGTCGGCCCGACATGAACTGCGGGAAGAGACCTCAGATCCAACCCCTTCCGTGCTTGCAAATACATCGCGCGAGGCCGTCACTGACGTACCGCTCTCTGTCAGCAAGCTGCTGGCCTTGAGTGCGCCGCGCCGCGCCAATTTATTGCGCTACTGGCTGCACTGCCGTCGCGCACCGGTACCTAGCACGGCGGTACTGGCACGTATCGAGGCGGACCTCCTGCGGGCCGCAATCGATGCCGAACCGCAGGTTCACTGGGGAAATGTCTGTCTGCGCCGCTATCGGGACGCCCTCTATCTGACCGCTGCAGACGGGTTTGATGGCGGCCAGCGCCGGGACTGGCGACCGGCACAGCCGCTCGACATTGCCGGTGGCGTTCTCAGGGCGGAAGCGGGACTGGGGCAGGGGGTCGCCTCACGCCTGATTGCCGAGCATGCCCTGCAGGTGCGTTTCCGCCAGGGCGGCGAGCGCCTGCAGCCGGCCGGCCGGCGCGAGCACCATCAACTCAAACATTTGTTCCAGGAAATCGGCGTGCCGCCCTGGGAACGTGCCCGGGTGCCGCTCATTTATCTCGACGGAACCTTGATTGCGGTTGCAGGCTATTGGGTCTGCGAAGGATTTCAGGCTGCCGAACAGGAGCCCGGAATGCGCTTTCTGTGGAGCCGTGCGATTGTGCCGGACCGGCCAATCTGGTAACGTTCAATCCCGTCTTGTGATGCAGATGCGGTCGCGCAAATGCGGGTTTTTCTTCCGCGGCCTTCAATCCGTTTCACGTCCCACGCAGTTCGGAATTCAATGACCCGATACATCTTCATCACCGGCGGTGTTGTGTCCTCTTTGGGCAAAGGCATCGCCTCCGCGTCTCTGGGCGCGATTCTCGAGGCTCGCGGTCTCAAAGTCACTCTCCTCAAGCTGGATCCCTACATCAATGTGGATCCCGGCACTATGAGCCCGTTCCAGCATGGCGAGGTCTTCGTGACCGCCGATGGAGCGGAGACCGATCTCGATCTCGGACATTACGAACGCTTCGTTCAGACGACGATGCGCAAGCGCAACAACTTCACCACCGGCCAGATTTACGAAAACGTCATCCGCAAGGAACGGCGTGGCGAATATCTTGGCGGTACGGTGCAGGTGATTCCGCACATCACCGACGAGATCAAGCGCAGCATTCGCGCCGGCGCCGAAGGTGCCGACATCGCCATGGTCGAGATCGGCGGCACGGTGGGCGACATCGAGTCGCTGCCGTTCATGGAGGCGATTCGCCAGATGGGGGTGGAACTCGGCCATGAGAAGGCGTTGTTCATGCATCTCACGCTGGTGCCCTATATTGCCGCGTCGGGCGAGATCAAGACCAAACCGACCCAGCACTCGGTCAAGGAACTGCGTTCGATCGGCATTCAGCCGGATATCCTGATGTGCCGTGCCGATCGCCCGCTGCCCGATGATGAGCGGCGCAAGATCGCCCTGTTCACCAATGTCGAAGAGCGGGCGGTGATTTCGGCCATCGATGTCGACAGCATCTACAAGATTCCGCTGCTGCTGCATGCCCAGCACCTCGACGATATCGTGGTCGAGAAGATGAAGCTGGATGTCGGCCCGGCCGATCTGTCGGAATGGGAAAAGGTCGTCGATGATCTGACCCATCCCGAGCAGGAAGTCACCATCGCGATGGTCGGCAAGTATGTCAATCTGACCGAATCCTACAAGTCATTGTCGGAGGCGTTGATCCACGCCGGCATTCAGACCCGGACCAAAGTGAACATCCGTTATGTGGATTCGGAACGGATCGAGCAGCAGACCAGCCACCTGGATGGTGTCGATGCGATTCTGGTGCCGGGTGGTTTTGGGGAGCGTGGCGTCGAAGGCAAGATCGAGACGGTGCGCTATGCACGCGAGCGCAACATTCCGTATCTGGGCATCTGTCTGGGCATGCAGGTGGCGGTGATCGAGTTCGCCCGTAATGTGGCTGGCCTGAAAGACGCCCACAGCACCGAGTTCCGGCCCGATACCCCGCATCCCGTCATCGCGCTGATCACCGAGTGGCAGACCGAGGACGGACGGGTGGAGCGCCGCAGCGCGGATTCCGATCTGGGCGGCACCATGCGCCTGGGCAGTCAGAAGTGCAGACTCAAGGACGACAGCCGGACGCGGCAGGCCTATGGCGAGGATGTGATCGAGGAACGGCACCGCCATCGCTATGAGTTCAACAACGGCTATCGCGACGCACTCGAGCAGGCCGGCCTGACGCTGGCGGGTACCTCCATGGACGGCAATCTGGTCGAGGTGGTGGAACTCAAGGATCATCCCTGGTTCATCGCCTGCCAGTTCCATCCCGAGTTCACCTCCACACCGCGTTACGGGCATCCGCTGTTCACCGGCTTTGTGCGTGCGGCACGGGCGCAGCATGAACGCGCGACGGCACCGACGGCGGCGCATGCCTGATCCATTGGGCTCGATCGCAGGGCGCTGTGGTCAACTCTGAATTCTTAATACTGGACTTACTATGAAACTTTGCGGTTTTGAAGCGGGACTCGACCAGCCGATCTTTCTGATCGCAGGTCCCTGTGTCATCGAGTCGGAACAGTTGGCGCTGGATACCGCCGGTCAGCTCAAGGAAATGACAGCCAAGCTTGGCATATCCTTCATCTACAAGTCATCATTTGACAAGGCCAACAGTTCGTCGACCAAATCCTTCCGCGGTCCGGGGATGGACGCGGGTCTGCGAATTCTGCAAAAGGTGAAGGACGAGATCGGCG
>JBFEJM010000134.1:0-6564 GCA_041553175.1 Gammaproteobacteria bacterium
CAGCCGACGAGAACGCACACACCAGCGGCGCACGATCGTGCCGCAAAAACCGGTAAATCAGCAGCGGTTCGCCGTCCACCTGCCCCATATCGAGCCGCTGATGGGGATACTTCGCAAGTAGTTCGGTCTGACCGACGCGGGGCACACGCCGCTCGGAAGACACCCGTCGCAGACTGGCGATTTCCCGTGGCGCTTCCTCGACAGACGCCGTTTCCTGCATCAATGCGTCGCCGCCGGCTGCAAGGTACACGCGCAGACATTGACTGCGCGTGTCATCACCGTCCAACAGGATGCAGCCATCCTGCTCAGTCGTCACCCAATAGCGGATATGCGAACCGAGCTGGCGGACTTTGCATCCGGCTATCGCACAGTTCGAAAAGATCTCTTCGACAAAGCCATCCGGTGAACCGATATGGGTGCATTGCAGCGAAACCTGCGTATAGCGGCCCGGCCGCAGATTGTACTGATTGCCGGCATCGATCTGAACATGCTCTACGGCTACCTGCAGCGGCCCTTCGTCTGATACTTGTTCGGGCGCGGCCTTGGCCAGCATCCGTCCGACCACGCGCCGCAGTTGCAGGCTGTCGATAGGGGACGCGCGCTGTGAATTACGAACGAATCGTGCCGGCCCACTCTCTTCCCCCGCCCGCCGTCCGATTCGCCGTTCACCCGTGCGGCGTTCTGTGTCACTGGAAGCCTGCCGCTCCGACTGCATTTCGGTCTGCGCGGCAGGAGCCGCTGCCGTTGCCTTCGTGTGTTGGGGCTGCAGTCGCTCCAACTCGCGCGTCACCACCTCCAAGCCGACTTCGATCCGACTGAGCCGATCATCGAGTGCAGGCGCATCGGCACGCGGCCGCGCCGGTTCGACCGTGGCAACCGGCGGGGTTGGAAATTCGGCTGCGGTGGTCGGTGCGGAAACGTCCGCATCGAGTTCCACGCCGGTCAAACGCAGCAGGAATTCGTCCAGCGCCCATGCCTGCTCCGGTATCGGTGTGCGGATCAAATTATCAGCCAGACGGGAGAATGCCATGGCGGCGCCGTCGTGCGGTGCATGCACCGATACCGGTCGCTGCTGCCGGCCGGCCTCGACAACCTGCGGATCGTGCGGTATCCAGCCCAGCAAGGGTAGATCAATGTTCTGGTAGACGCGTACCACTTCGCGGAATTTATTGAAGGTGTGCATCGCCTGTGCTTCGGACTGCGCCTGATTGACCACGACCCGAATACTGCCCCGGTAATGCTCGCGCTGCAGCGCCTTCACCAGCGCATAGGCGTCGGTCAACGCCGCCGCCTCCGGCGTAATGACAAGCAGCGTCTCGGCGGCGGCGGTAACGAACGTCATGACATTCCGTCCCCTATCCGACCCGGTATCGAAAATGACCAGGTCGTAACCGTCGATCAGCCTCAATTGTCCGGCCAACCGATTCAAGGCCTGCGGCGAAAGATCGGCCAGCTCGGTGGCCCCGGAACTGCCGGGGATAATGTCAAAGTCGAACTGACCGTGCAGCATGATGTCGCGTAATGTGGCCTGACCGGCAATGACATCGGCCAGCGTGAGACGCGGCGCCAGATGCAGTAGCAGATTGACGTTGGCGAGACCGAGATCGGCATCGAAGAGACAGGTGCGCAGGCCCTGGCGCGCGCACTGCAGGGCAAGGTTGACACTGAGGTGGGATTTCCCCACACCCGCTTTGCCACTCGTGATTGTAATAATTCTTGTCATGTGTCCGCCTGTGCGGCGACTGATACCGGCGCTGCTGTCGTTCGCCTCACGGTATAACCGCCACACCCCCCGACTGCTCATGCATTCAGAGCATGTTCCCATAATACAGGGCGGCACAGCGGGCCTCAATTCCAATGTGACATCCGTAAGGAAAAGATAGGCTTCAGACAGCCAGGGGGGATTTAATATACGGTTTGATTCTGACTTTTACTGCGCGGTGCGCCCGGCGTGCTCACAGTACCTTGGGTTCAATTACCGCCTCAACTGCACGCAACAGGTCCTCAGGTGTTTCGGGGCGCTTGATCACGCGATCGATTCCGGCCGCCTGCAGATCCTGACTGAGCAGGTGCGTGTCGCGCGTATACAGAATGACCGGGATATCCTGCCCCGCCTCCCGCAGACGCCCGATCAGCTCGCGCCCCGTCAACTCCGGCAGCGACTGATCGACCAGCAGCAACTCGGCGGAATGATCACTCAGCAGCGCCGCCAGCGCTTCCCGCGCATTGACGAAATGACGGGTGACATACCCTTTGCTTTCCAGTGCTTCGAGGAAGCCACGGGCGACACTGCGATCGTCCTCGACCAGAAGGATGCATTTGCCGTCGGCGGCGCCGGCGGCTGAACGGCGAATCGGCTGCACCGCGAATGCCGGCATCAGAATCCGGAAGCGGGTACCGCCCCCCACCTGCGACTCGACCAGAATGTGCCCGTTGTGATCATGGACTATGCCATGGACAATGGACAATCCCAGCCCGCTGCCCTGCCCGACCGGCTTGGTCGTGAAGAACGGGTCGAACAGATGCTGCAGAACATCCGCTGCCATACCCTCGCCGGTATCGGTAACCGAGAGCTCGACAAATTCACCCTGCACCGGCCGCAAGCAGGACGCGCACTCGGTCGCGTACCAGCGCGGCGCATGTGTCTTTATCGCGATGATTCCGGACTCACCGACAGCGTCACGGGCATTGATGCAAAGATTCATCAGAATCTGCTGCAATTGAACCGGATCTATCAGCACTTTGCGCTCACCATCGGCGATTTCGACACTGAGCTCAATGCCTGCCGGCATGCTGGCGCGCACCAGCTTGACCGCATCCCGGGTAATGCTGCCAATTTCGATGGGAACCGATTCACCGGAGCCGCCACGACTGTACGCCAGCATGCGACGCACCAGATTCTGCGCCTTCTTTCCTGCCGACAATACCTCGGAGAGATAGCGTTCGACTTTTTCGGTATCAGCCGACCCCAGGCGCGACTGCGCCAATGCCGTGTATCCCAGCACGCTGGCCAGGATATTGTTGAAGTCGTGCGCCACACCACCGGTCAGGTAACCGATGGCCTCCATCCGCTGGGCCTGCTGCAGTTGGCGCTGCAGCCGCTCCTGCTGCTGCCTGGCGGCTACCTGGTCACTGATATCGAACAGGTAGCCGCGCACCCGTCCGCTCTCCACCCGCTCCGTCGCATCAATACTGCAGCGCAGCCAGATGTAATTTGAACTGGAACCGAACAGCCGGAATTCGGTTTCCGCCCGCACTCCCTGCATTGCCTCCGTCATGAACTGGCGTATCCGCGTTGCATCTTCGGGTTCCATATGGCGGAACAGAAACCCCTCCTGTAGCCAGTCCTCCAGCGGAATTCCCGTCATCGCTTCGATGCGCGCGCCGCAAAAACTCAGCTGCCAGTTCGATAAGTCCATCTCCCAGGGTACCGCGCTGCTGTCTTCCACCAGCTGCCGGTACCATTGCTCCGACTGCTGCAGGTTACGCATGGCGTAGTCACGCTCACGCTTGAGGTCGATACGATCAAAAGAGCGTTTGAGGGTCGCCATGAGCACTTCGGCGCGCACCGGCTTGGCCAGATAGTCGTAGGCGCCACGCCGCAAGGCCTCAATCGCGGTGTCCACAGAGGAATAGGCAGTAATCATGATGCACAGGATATCGGGTGCCTGCCGTACCAGACGTTCCAGCAAGCCGATACCGCTTTGCAATCCGAGCCGAATGTCCAGCAACGCCACCTCGGCGGGGAAATGGGTCAGAACACGCAGCGCCTCATCGATATTGCCGGCGATGCGCGCGACATAATTTCCGGTCGCCAGCAAATCCTGCAATGACTCGGCGAAATCCCTATCGTCGTCCACGATCAGAACCATGCGCTTGGCGCCCGGGGCATGGACATTGGCCGAATTCCGCTCAGAGCTATGCATCAGAACCCTCCGCATTCCGCTGGCTATTTTCCCGCACGGGCAGCCACACTCGAACCGATGTCCCCTGGCCCACGCGGCTGCTTACCTCGATACCGCCATTGTGCTGATCCAGAATCTGTTTGACGATCGGCAAACCCAATCCCACGCCGAATGCCCTCGTGCTGAACAGGGGTTCGAAGATCCGTGGCAGGAGTTCATCGGGTATACCCGGACCGTTATCGGTGACTTCAATCCAGAGCCGATTGTCCCGAAGAACACTTCGCACCGCTATGCTGGGCTGATTCGGTTCCGCCTCGGCTTCCATCAGCGCATGACGTGCGTTATCCACCAGGTTGGTGATCACCCGTCGCATACGATCGGGGTCCATCTCGACCGAGATATCGAGCTCCGATGCAAGCGTTATCGGTAAAAATTCGTCATCGGCGTAACTGCCAACAATCTCTTCGAGCCAATCATCCACCGGGACATCCAGCAAATGCGGCGGCGAACCGCGGCTGTAGTCGAGCAGCTCGTTTATTATGTTCTCGCAGCGCCGGATGTTGCGCACGATCCGTTCAAGCGGCAGCTCAATGTCCGCCGTGCAGTTCTGCATTCGGCTGCGCAGCAGATCGATGGACGCCTGAATGGTGCCGAGGGGATTGCGCAATTCGTGGCTGACGGTACCGGTCAACTGCCCCAGTGTCGCGAGGCGCTCCTGCCGCAACAGGTTGTCCTGGGCCTGGTTGAGTGCCGCGGTGCGTTCCTCGACAATCTGCTCGAGTCGCACATTGGCCTCGATCAGTGACCGGTTCTGGGTCTGTATGGTTTCCAACATGGCGTTGAATGCATCCACAAGCACACCCAGTTCGTCATCGGACGTCCGCACGGCACGAACACTGTAGTCTTTGTCTTTGGTGACGGTCCGCACCCGCTCAGACAGATCGAGCAGCGGTCGCGTCACCCACCGCTGCAGACGCCACGAGACCTGTAACACCAGCATTAACGCGCCAAGCGCTGCCGCGGCTAAAAAAATATAAATTCGATTGAGTCGATCCTCCAGATCACCCAGGTCGGAATGGATATGCAATTCGCCGACCCGCGCCTCACCTTCGCCGACATTTCTCACAATATGAATATAGTCCGGCTTTTCTTCGCCGGCACCCTTATTCAGCACCTGTTCGCAGTCCGCGTTGTTCTGCTCGCGCCGGTAACTCGCAAACAGCTTGCCATTCGCATCGAACACGCACGCTGCGGTAATTGCCGTGCGCGCTTCCAGTGCGGCGAGATGCTGAGTCGCTACAACAGGATCGTTCGAAGCGATAGCGGCTGCTGTCCAATCCGCCACAATCGTGCTCAACACATCGAGTTCCTCGACGATTGCATCATGTGTTTCATTGCGGTCGAAATGCACAGCGGCCACGCCGATCACCAGCAGGGTCAGCACAATTGTCGTCAGGGCGATCAGCGTGAGCTTGGAATTGATACCCAGGCGTCTAAACATGGGCCGCGCCAGATCTGCTGGCCATATCCCGGCGCCGGACTGAATCCGCACTGCTCATTTTTCAGCACGCCTCCCTTTTGAGTTATCTCGACCGGGTATGTGCCCGGCTGCTGGGCGTGCAGCCATCTTACTCCAGAACGGACCTGTGACTGAACTGGTTGGAATCAACGCAGCATGAGACTGTGCTGATCAATGAAATCACGAATGAAGTGAACCGGTCGGGCACTGGTGAAACGGCCACGCTCCTGGCCTTCCTCGATCAGCAGAACGGTGGGAAAACCACGGGCGCGGAATCGCCCGGCGATTTTCATGTTTTCGCCATCATCGACCTCAACTTTCACCAACGCCACAGCGCCTTCATATTCACTCACCACACGTTCCAGAATGGGCGCGATGACAAGGCAGGGGGAACACCATTCGGCCCAGAGATCGACCAGGATGGGGCGTTGATGGGACGCCTGTATCACGACTTCCTCGAAGTCTTCATGAGACGCCGTATAGATGGGTTGGTTTGACATGCGGGGTTCCGATTGCTTCACAAAGCGGCGATTTATACCAGCCGGCCGCCGCACTGCCAAGCATGGCCGCAAAATGCCAGCCGGCCCGCCCTCAACTATGTGAACCGGGTGCCTGCGGCGGGGGCAATCCGCGACATTCATTGAAGATCCGCTGCGTGCAGCTGCTGCAGATATCCTTATCCAGGCGCGGGAAGATTTTCGCAATCGCTTCGGTTTTTCCGTCGAAAATGTTATCCAGACCGATGTCATCGATAAATCCGGCGCGCTTGAATTCCCCGCATACCGTGTCCTTCACGCGGATCAGAAACAATTCGCCCCCCAGTTTACGCCGATGTTTCGCCTCCTTGACCAGGAACTCACCGCCGGCGAGGTCAATGAAATTGATACCCGAGGCGACGATTGCCAGATACTTCTGTTCGGGATGAGTTTCCTCGAAATCGCGCAGTCGCTCCTGTACGTAGTTGATGGCGCCGAAGAACAGGGAACCGTCGATCCGCACGATGCGCATCTGCGGGCATTCCGGGAGCTTGGGGTCGGTGGCGAACTTGCGCCGCTCCTGGCCCGGATCCGGCGGGATGAGGAGGTGCTCGAACGGTTGTTGCTGTCGCTATCGGATGTGGATCCTGCGAAGACGGCCGCC
>JBFEJM010000135.1:0-6558 GCA_041553175.1 Gammaproteobacteria bacterium
CGGAATACTTAACTAGATTGAATCGCTGTTGTTTGCGGTGGGCTGTCTAGCTAATTGTAAAACAAGGTAAAACTCGCTCGCAAAGAGTTCCGTTTGAACGAGTTTGTCGGATATTATTACACATTGATGTGAAGTCGGATCGGTGTTCGGCCCGGTAGTGGTTTCTAAGTAGTTGCTTTAATAATAAAAAACCACTTCTGGTGACGCGTGGCATAACACTTGCTGATTAAAGTGGAAGCCATTAACAAATAGTCACCAGGCCGGATAAAGCGCGTGAGGATAATCGCGCATCATTGAACAAGCGTCGGAGGTAAAGGTCATGGATGTCAGTAAGTCATTAATTGCGTTGGGTGTGTCCGCTGCCTTAGGCATTGGGAGCCTGAGTGTCGCCGTGGCTCAGACCGGCGACAGAGAGGATTCGGTTCGCAGCTGGGGGCGCTGGGCGGTTCTTTCGCCGGCCGCCGGCGGTGAAGAGTATGTCGGCTTCGCCCCAGCGGGCACGAATGATCTCGAGCGGTGCGAGGCGGGCGCAAATTGCCCCGGCCCGAATCCACCAGTGCCGCCAGAGCCGCCCGTGGTGGAAGGGCCTTGTGTCGCGGGTGCCCCGTGCGGGTTTGCCTACATCGACAACATCATTAGCGGCGAAGGTCAGGGTGAAGACAGTCACATCGGAAAGTTCGAGTTGACCTTTACCGAGAGTCAGAGCGAGAGCGGCGAAGGTACCGGTGTCGAGCCTGCAGCCGTCATCGAGGTGCCCGAAGGGCCGCTGAATGTCGCGTTCAGAGTCACCCCTATTCCGACAGGCACGGGTACGGTAATTTCATCGGATACGTTGCCGGTACTGCCGCTGAGTTCGGGTTTCCGGTCCAATGACCGTGATTCTCGATCCTTCGTCAATGGACGCGTCACCGCTGTTGAGGGCGAAGTAGATCCGACGATTATCGAAGGATTCTGGCGCCAGAATTCAGCTGATGGCGGTTCCCAGCAAAACGGCGAGTATGTTCTCGGCATCGCGGCGACGGGCACGGAAATGGCGGACTTATTCGAGCAGCTCCGTGAGATCCGCGGTGAGGCCGTCGGGGTATACGCAGGCCCGACCGGTCGTGGTGGGGACGTGGCGCTGTACATGAACTTTGACCGCGCGGTGTGGGAGGGCGAGTTCAATGGGCAGCAGGTCGGCTTCGCTGCCAGCGGCGCGATTGTCGGGTCCGGATTCGTGTCCGATGCCGGCGGGTTCAGTGAAAACATTGCCTCGGGTCTCGTCGAAGGCGGATTCGTCAATGCGGGTCAGAACGCCATTGGCGCCTTTGAGGTCACCGACCTCGAGGGTCTGCACGACGCTGACATCTTCAATGCCGGGCTTCAACGGGATGTGTATGAAGATTAGCTGACCTGGCAGGTCAGTTCCTGCAGCTCTATGTGAAGAAACGAGGGCGTTGTCCGGCCGACTTGGCAGGACAGCGCCTTTTGTTTTATAGTCGGCATAACCTGATTTTTCCCGTTAGGATTTATCGTAACAATGATGGCGCAATTCCACAGTCCTGAGAGCCTTCCTGTGCGCACGCTCCGCGCGCTGACGGCCGGCCTGCGCCTGACCCTGCTGCTGCGCTAGCAGCGCATACTCCTCCCTCTACATATCTCATTGAATTTCCCCAGGCCCGGCGCGCAGACCGGCGATTGCTCTGTTATATTTACGCGCCAGGGGCGTACCCGGTCGGTGTCGGCGATCGGACCCAGTGGAGCTATAGATCATGAGTCAGGCAGATAAACTCATTATTTTTGATACAACCTTGCGCGATGGCGAACAAAGCCCGGGCGCGTCCATGACCCGTGACGAGAAAGTGCGTATCGCCAAGGCGCTGGAACGCATGCGGGTGGACGTGATCGAGGCGGGATTCCCCATCGCCAGTCAGGGCGATTTCGAGGCGGTCGAGGCAGTGGCGCGTGCCGTCCGCGACAGTACCGTGTGCGGTCTTGCGCGGGCCCTGGACAAGGACATAGATCGCGCCGGTGAGGCGCTGAAATCGGCCAATAGCGCGCGCATCCACACCTTCATCGCCACATCGCCCATCCATATGAAGATGAAGCTGCGCATGGAGCCCGATAAGGTGATCGAGCAGGCCGTTCGCTCGGTCAAGCGGGCGCGGCAATACACGAACAATGTCGAGTTCTCGCCCGAGGATGCCGGTCGTTCCGAGCTGGACTTTCTGTGCCGGGTGATCGAGGCGGTGATCGATGCCGGCGCGCGTACGGTGAATATCCCCGATACAGTAGGCTATAACCTGCCGCAGCAGTTCGGTGAACTGATTCGGCAGCTGATCGAACGCGTGCCGAATGCGGACAAGGCCGTGTTCTCCGTCCATTGTCACAATGACCTCGGTCTGGCGGTTGCCAATTCCCTCACAGCCGTGATGAACGGTGCGCGTCAGGTGGAGTGCACCATCAACGGTCTGGGCGAACGGGCCGGTAATGCCGCGCTCGAGGAAGTCGTGATGGCGGTGCGCACGCGACGCGATGTATTCAGCTGTGATGTCGGCCTGGACACGACGCAGATCGTCACCTGTTCGCGTCTGGTGTCCTCGGTCACCGGTTTCCCGGTGCAGCCGAACAAGGCCATTGTCGGTGCCAATGCCTTCGCGCACGAATCGGGCATTCATCAGGACGGTGTGCTCAAGAGTCGCGAGACCTATGAAATCATGCGCGCGCAGGATGTGGGTTGGTCGGCCAATCGAATGGTGCTGGGCAAGCACTCCGGCCGTAACGCCTTCCGCAGCCGTCTGTCCGAACTCGGCATCGCATTCGATTCGGAAGAAGCGCTCAATGAGGCCTTTACCCGGTTCAAGGATCTCGCCGACAAGAAGCACGAAATCTATGACGAGGACTTGCAGGCGCTGGCATCTGAAACCAGCCTCGCCGCCGAGAACGAACGCTTCAAGCTGGTGGCGCTCAAAGTCTGCTCGGAAACGGGCGAAACGCCTTCGGCGGAGATTACGCTCGCGATCGATAATGTGGAGCGCCACGCCGGTGCGTTGGGCAGCGGGCCGGTGGATGCGTCCTTTCGCGCCATCGAGGCGATCGTCAAGAGCGGCACCGAACTGCAACTGTACTCGGTGAACAACATCACCAGCGGAACCGATGCCCAGGGTGAAGTGACCGTGCGCCTGGAAAAGGCCGGACGCATCGTCAATGGTCAGGGTGCCGATACGGATATTGTGGTCGCCTCGGCCAAGGCCTATGTGAATGCCTTGAACAAAGTCCTGCAGACGCCGGTGCGTGAGCATCCGCAACTGGGCGATGTCTAAGCGAATGTGTGGGCGGAGTATGTGGGCCGCATGTGCGAGCAGTGGTGAAAGCGGATGAGCACTGAATTGCATAGCCACTATCTCGATGCGATGGGCATAGTGCGGTGGGTGTCGCGGAGTTCAGTCGCCGAAACGGGTGAATCCGCGGCGGTGGACGCATCCGCGGTCGCCGCTGTGCGCGGGGAATCCATCGGTACCGCAGTGCCCGCCGACTGGTCCGCGCTGCAGCAGATGGTCGCGTCCTGCACGCAATGCGAACTGCACCGCACACGCACCCAGACCGTATTTGGTGTGGGTAATCGCTCTGCCGACTGGCTGGTGGTGGGCGAAGCGCCGGGGGCCGAGGAAGACAGGCGCGGTGAGCCTTTCGTCGGTCGTGCCGGTCAGCTGCTGGACGCCATGCTTGGCGCCATCGGGCTTGACCGTACCTCGGCCTATATCGCCAATATCCTCAAGTGCCGGCCGCCCAACAACCGCGATCCTCAGGCGGACGAGGTCGCCAGCTGCGAGCCCTATCTGCAGCAGCAGATTGCATTGATACAGCCGCGACTGATCCTCGCGGTCGGTCGAATCGCGGCGCAGAATCTGCTGAAGACCGATGCGCCGCTTGGGCGTCTGCGCGGTCGCGTGCATGAGTATGGCGAACGGCGAATTCCACTGATCGTTACATATCATCCCGCCTATCTTCTGCGATCACCCGGTGACAAACGCAAGGCCTGGGAAGATTTGCAGCTGGCAGTCCAGGTTCTGCGTCAGGCCCGGACCGGAGCGGTTCAGTGAGCGCGGTACCTTCCGCCTCGGGTGGGTTGTTCCGGCCGATGTTCGAGGCCGACCTCATGGATGTCATGGACATAGAGCGGCGTGCCTATCCGCATCCCTGGACCGTCGGAATACTCAGGGACTGCATTCGGGTCGGCTACACCTGCTGGCTTTACGAGGTGGACGAGGTCATTCAGGCCTATGGCGTCATGAGTGTCGCCGCCGGCGAAGCACATGTGCTCAACATCTGTGTGCGCCCTGAATCGCAAGGCCAGGGATTGGGTCGGAAAATGCTCAATCAACTGATTGCCCTGGCAAGACGGCACGGTGCGGACATCCTGCTGCTGGAAGTGCGGCCTTCGAATTTGGCCGCGCTGATGCTGTATCAGAAGATGGGTTTCAACGAGGTCGGATCACGGAAGAACTATTATCCGGCCGAACATGGTCGCGAAGACGCCCTGATATTTGCCCTGAGTCTGTAGCTGCCGAAGCCGTCGTCAGGCAGATTTATACCTATAAATGCGGTACAATCCGCGCCCGCGATAGCAATTCAGCCTGTGTGGACCATGAGTAACCTAGCCCGCGAAACCGCCCGTCGCCGTACCTTTGCCATCATCTCCCATCCCGACGCCGGTAAGACGACGTTGACGGAGAAGCTGCTGCTGTTCGGCGGTGCCATTCAGCTCGCCGGTACCGTCAAGGGCCGCAAGGCGGCGCGGCATGCGACCTCCGATTGGATGGAACTGGAAAAACAGCGTGGCATCTCCGTGACGTCGTCGGTCATGCAGTTCCCCTATAAGGACTGCATGGTCAACCTGCTCGATACCCCGGGCCATGAAGATTTTTCCGAAGATACCTACCGCACCCTGACCGCGGTCGATTCTGCGCTGATGGTGATCGACGCCGCCAAGGGTGTGGAGACGCGCACCATCAAGCTGATGGACGTCTGTCGCCTGCGCGATACGCCCATTATGACCTTCGTCAACAAGCTGGACCGTGAGGGGCGTGAGACGATCGATTTGCTCGACGAAGTAGAATCGGTACTGAAGATACAATGCTCGCCGATTACCTGGCCGATCGGTATGGGCAAACGCTTCAAAGGCGTTTACCACCTGATCGAAGACAGCGTGCATCTGTATACGCCCGGCAAGGGCAGTGTGCGGCAGGACGTCACCGTCATCAAGGGGCTGGATAACCCGATGCTGAATGATGTGCTCGGTGGTATGGCGGACGAGCTGCGCGACGAAATCGAACTGGTGCGGGGCGCGAGCCACCCATTCGATATCGATGCCTATCTGGCCGGTCGGCAGACACCCGTATTCTTCGGTTCGGCGATCAATAATTTCGGTGTAAAGGAACTGCTCGACTATTTCGTCAACTACGCGCCAGCGCCGATTCCGCGCGCGACCACGACCCGCAGTGTGGAACCGACGGAAGAAAAATTCACCGGCTTCGTATTCAAGATCCAGGCGAACATGGACCCGCAGCACCGCGATCGCATCGCCTTTCTGCGGGTCTGCTCCGGCAGTTATCAGAAAGGCATGAAGATGCGCCATGTCCGTATCGGGCGTGACGTGCAGGTCGCCAACGCCGTGACTTTTCTGGCCTCCGAGCGCGACCATGTCGAAGATGCCTGGCCGGGTGACATTATCGGTCTGCACAATCACGGTACCATCCGCATCGGCGATACCTTCAGTCAGGGTGAGGAACTCAAGTACACCGGCATCCCGAGTTTCGCGCCGGAACTGTTCCGGCGTGCGATCCTGCGCGATCCACTGCGCATGAAGGCCTTGCAGAAGGGGCTTGAGCAGCTCTGCGAGGAGGGCGCGACCCAGCTTTTCAGACCGCTGAAGAACAACGACATGATTCTCGGGGCCGTCGGCATCCTGCAGTTCGATGTTGTTGCCCATCGTCTGCGCGGTGAATACAACGTCGAGTGCGCATTTGAATCAGTCGCGGTGGCGACGGCGCGTTGGGTTGAATGCGACGATCCCAAGGCCATGGAGCGCTTCCGCGAAAAGGCCTACGAATATCTGGCCATCGATCAAGGCGGTGACCTGGTCTATATCGCACCGACCCGCGTCAATCTGGATATGGCCATCGAGCGTTATCCCGAGGTGCGTTTCTTCGCCACCCGCGAGCATTGAGTCGCGTGAAAGACAGCTTCAACCGCAAAGGACGCGAAGGCGCACAATGTAAACCCTTATCAAGATAAACCGCCGAACCCCCACTCGACCTGGGAGAGAGGGGTGGGGAATAGGGTGTCAGGAATTGAAACGCACCCGGTTTTCTTCTCAACTTTCTCTATCGTGCGTGAAAAGATTCTGTATCAAGTGATTGGTGCATGCTTTTCTTTGCGCGCCTTCGCGCCCTTTGCGGTAAAATATTTTCCTTTTCTAACGCTCAAACTGATACCCGCGCGGAACGACAACAATCCCCTTGTCCGATACCTTGAAGCGCTGACGATCAGCCTCCAGGTCGTAACCGATACGCTGGC
>JBFEJM010000136.1:0-6549 GCA_041553175.1 Gammaproteobacteria bacterium
CCTGCGGCGCTCACACAAACCCCTTGTTTATCAAGCCACAAACCTAGCGAACGTGATAGCTGAACGTGGCGTACTCCACATCGCCCAGCATATTGCCGAAGGTCTCGCCCGTCATATGCACCAACTGCTCGTGGTCGCCTGCATCGAAGTAGATCTCGGCCTGCTCGGCCAGACTGTCGTCGACGATGGTCTCCAGCCCGTAGACCGGCCCGATCGGCGGCACGGCACCGAGTTCGCAATCCTCGAACAGCGTGGCCACTTCATGTTCCGTCGCCAGACCCAGCCGCCGGTGCAGCGTCCGGTGCAGTTCGCCGAGGTCGATCCGGTGGGTAGCGGGCAACACCGCCATCACATAGCCTTCACCGTCTTCGAGAAGAACGGTCTTGGCAACCTGATCACCCGGAATATGCGCGGCTTCCGCCGTCTCCATGCTGGTGGCCGTATGCCGATGATTCAACAGATCGTAACTGACGTCCCGCGAATGCAGATAATTATCAAGCGTTTTCGCCATTGCCATGACACATCCCTCCGCACCAATGCTTCAGGGAAAAGTATAGACAACCCTGCGCGGCTTAGAGCAGCTGCGCGTTATAGCGAAAGCCGGGGCCGGGCAGGCGTTCGATATCGCCCACGTGCACGGCATAGCGTCCCAGCGCCCGGTCGGAGAAATACAGTTTCAGCGTTTCCTTGACGACGGGAAACGCGAGCCTATCCCAGGGAATTTCAGACTCTTGGAACAAGGCCACGTCGAGACTCTCGTCGCCCGGTCCGAATTCGCGGCCACTCAGGCTGCCGCGAAAGAACATATATACCTGATCGATGTGGGGGAGATTGAAAATCGAGTACAAGGCCTGCACCTCGACTCGGGCGCAGGCCTCCTCCAGCGTTTCGCGCTGGGCCGCCTGGATGGTCGTCTCGCCGTTTTCCATAAATCCCGCCGGCAATGTCCACAACCCGTAACGGGGTTCGATCGCCCGTTTGCACAGCAGAATCCGCCCCTCCGCCTCGGCAATGCATCCGGCGACGATCTTTGGATTCTGATAATGGATGACGCCGCAGGCATCGCATAAATAGCGTGGGCGATTGTCACCCTGAGGAATCCGCAGCGACACCGGCGTGCCGCATTGACTGCAATATTTCATATTTTCTCACTCAGCGTCGCGCTGCTCGTGTCGCACAGGGTCACACCGCCCTTTCATGTTAGTTGAATCTACCCTAGGATTCGCATCGCGCGCTTGGCGCGTTCCGGCGCGCTGCACAGCCATGTCGCTGGCGCCCAACCACGCATCACCGGAGAATCGTTATGGATCTGGAATGGATAGCCGAACCAGAGGCCTGGGTCGCACTGGTCACCCTCACCCTGCTGGAAATTGTACTCGGCATCGACAACATCATCTTCATTTCCATTCTGGTCGCCAAACTGCCGCCGCATCTGCAGCCGCGTGCCCGTACGCTCGGCCTGAGCATGGCCATGATCACTCGGCTCCTGCTGCTGCTCTCGCTGGTCTGGCTGACCAAACTGACCGCGCCCCTGTTCACCGTTCTGGAGATGGAAATCTCGGTACGCGATCTGGTATTGATACTGGGCGGCGCCTTCCTGCTGGCGAAAAGCACCATGGAGTTGCACAGCAGCCTGGAAGGCCCGGAGGATCACAAAACGCCCGGTGCCGCCAGTCATGGCTTTGCCCTGATCATCGTCCAGATTGCGATAATCGATATCGTGTTTTCGCTCGACTCCGTCATCACCGCGGTCGGCATGGCCAAGCATCTGGAAGTCATGGCCATCGCTGTGGTCGTGGCGGTCCTGTTCATGATGGCCTTCGCCGGCGCGGTCGGTCGGGTGGTCGAAACCCATCCCACGCTGAAGGTGCTGGCGCTCAGCTTCCTGCTCATGGTCGGTCTGGCGCTGATCGCCGACGGCCTGGATTTCCATATTCCAAAGGGCTACATCTATTTCGCCATGGCCTTCTCGGTGATGGTGGAAGTGCTCAATATCAAGATGCGGCGCCGGGCCGGCAGACCGGTCGAGTTGCGCACGCGGAGCCTGCCGCCCGACAACCGTCCGACCGCCTGAACCATGCACTGGCTGCTCGTCGCACTGCTCGTCATCGGCATACTGTTCGGCCCACAGCTGTGGGTGAAACAGGTCATGCGCCGTCACAGCGGCCCGCGCGACGACTTTCCCGGCACCGGCGGCGAACTCGCGCAACACCTTGTCAATCGGTTTCAACTGGACAGTGTCACGGTCGAGCCCACTGAAAAGGGCGATCATTACGATCCGCGTGATCGCTGCGTGCGGCTGGGCGAAAACAACTTCCATGGCCGTTCACTCACCGCCGTCGTCATCGCCGCCCATGAGGTCGGCCATGCCCTGCAGCATGCGACGGGCTACCGTCCGCTGGCCTGGCGCCACCGTCTGGTCGGTTTCGCCAACGCAGCTCAACTGCTGGGCAACGGCCTCATCATGGCCATGCCCATTGTCACCCTGCTGACCCGCGTCCCCAGTACGGCATTGTTCATGATCGCCGGCGGACTGCTGAGTATCGGATCGGCGGCACTGGTACACCTGATAACGTTGCCGGTGGAATGGGACGCGAGCTTTCGCCGCGCCCTGCCCATTCTGGAGGCCGGCGAATACCTGCGCAGCGAAGATATGCCCGCGGCACGCAACATTCTGCGTGCCGCGGCCTTTACATACGTCGCCGGTGCGCTGGCGAGTCTGCTCAATCTCTTGCGCTGGCTGCAGCTGGCCCGACGCTAGCCCGGCTGTCGACAGTCACTCCACCGGCACCCGCACGCGTACACGTAACACCCAGCGGTCGGCCCATTGATGCAGAGCCAGCCCCGACAGGATGACCGCGCTGGCGATCCATACCCGCGGCGCGACATGCTCGCCCGCCAGCCAGTCACCCAGCATCAGGGCCAGCACCGGCGTGATCAGTGTCACCAGTGCGATGCTGCTCGCTTCCAGACGCTTTAATACGTAATAAAAGAGCATGAAGCCAAGCACCGAACCGATCACGCCGAGATACAGAATGGCGCCGATCGTCCGCTCCGGCAGCGACTGCGGCAGCGTGGCATCGGCCAGCCACCAGGTCAGCAGGTACAGGGGCGCGGCCACCACCAGACCGCCGCCGGCCATGGCCATCGCGGGCACATCGGCGCCGATACGTTTCACCCCGATGGTACTGGCCGAATGCAGCACCACAGCGAACAGTATGGCGGCAGCCCCCAAGGCGCCGTTCCCCCGATAACTGTCACTCGGACCACCGAACTCGCCGTTGAACAGCAATACCAATCCGCCCAACCCCAGCAATGCGCCGCCGATCCTGCCGGGCGTAAACATGCGCTCCCCCAGCCAGTACGATGCCAACACACCTGTCACCACCGGCGTCAGGCCGAACAGCACCGAGATCAGTCCCGACGGGATGTACTGCGCACCCCAGTAGGTCGCGAGCATGGCGCCGAACATACCGACGCCCGCAATCGAATAACTCGCCAGCGCCCGACGATCGCGCGGCAGTGGCACACTGAACAGCCCCATCAGCGCGAGACAGCACAAGGCACCCAGCAGCATGCGGGCGCTGACGCCGAACAGGAAACCGCCGCCTTCGGCACTCCATTTGATCGCCAACGGCGTGGTCGCCCAGATCAGTATCACGCCTAGAAAAGCAGCCGGCACCGACATAATTGCATCCCTCTTAGTGTTGCCCGCTCTGGAACGAAAAAGGCCACAGATCGCTGGAATCTGTGGCCCGTGGAATCTTTCGATGTTCGCTATAAATCAGTCGACGTTACATTCCCCCGGGCACACGGGCAGGCGACGCAGCCAAATGGCGCGTACGACATGCATGGTGCATTTTGGATGGGATATTGCGTTCATGGTTTGAGTCTGCACCGCGCACCGCGCGGCTGTCAACCCGCCCCGACGGCGAACCGGGCGGTGATGTACCAATACGTGACCACGATCCCGATCAGGCTTGCCACCAGCGCCAGCAGGGAACGGCGCCGGTATCGGCGCGTCAGCGATTGCTGCGATTCCGCCGACAGTAGAAAGGGATGACGGTCGCTGGCCGGACGCGACAATACATTGCTGGCCGGCGTCTGCGGACGATGGCTGCGCAGGCGCAACACTTCCTGCAGCGCCGCCTCGCGTGCCTGATCCCATTCACCCACATCGATCTGACCGTCGCCGTTGCGATCGAAGCGCGCCAGCAATCCGGCCTGATCGCCTTTCCATTCGCGCAACAGTCCCGACACCTCGGTGCCGACATCGCCCGGCGCATTTCGCACAGTATTGAACCAGCCCAATGCGTATACCGCGCCGGGCATCAAACGCTCTTCGGTATAACGGTAGTCGCCGCCTCCGCCGAATCTCAACCAGGATTTCGTTGCCGGGGGACCCTTGACAGGCGATTTATGATGGCCGTACCAGACGTCGTTTTCGCCCGCGATCACCTCGGCGCCTTCCGGATCGACAATACAGCTGCCGGTCGCATCTTCCAGCAGAAACAGCTCGTCACTCGACCCAGAGCGCACGGTACTCCAGTGGCTGCGACGATCATTGCCGGTTTCGCGATGTTCGACCTTGTAGCTATACCAGAGACATCGAATACCGGTAAGCGGACCGACAATCGGCGGCCCTTCAAGCAGGCGCCCCACGCCTTCGAGTTCGACATAACCCTGATGAGCGGAGCGCACCCGTGCCGTAGGCGTATCTTCGATGATGCGTGCGCGATGCAGACTGCGCCAGATGAAATAGAACGCGAAGCAGCTGCCGCCGATCAGCAGCGCGAGGATGAACCAGAAGCCTTCGGGGGAAAGATTCCGAACGCGCTCGGTCAGTTCCGCAAGCCATATCATGGCCGGTTCAGGCGTTGCCGAACAGGTCCTTCAGGTTGACGTCGGCCTTTTCCTCTTCGGTGAATTCCAGCAGTTCAAAGGAACCGAAGCCGAAGCGTTTGGCGACAATCACGTCCGGGAACTGTTCGATGCGCACGTTGTTCAGATTGACGCTCTCGTTGTAGTACTCGCGGCGGTCGGCGATGCTGTTCTCCAGCTCGGAGATGCGGTCCTGCAGATGCTGGAACTGGGTATTGGCCTTGAGATCCGGATAGGCCTCGGCCACCGCGAACAGACTGCCCAAACCCAGACGCAGCTGCGTTTCGGCCGCACCCAGCGCCGGGATGTTCTGGCCTTCGCGTGCGGCGGCGACGGCGGAGCGCGCCTTCATGACTTTCTCCAGCGTCTCCTGCTCGTAGCCCATGTACTGCTTGCAGACCTCGACCAGCTTGGGCAACTCGTCATGCCGCTGCTTGAGCAGCACATCGATGTTCGACCAGCTTTTGGACACATTGTGTTTGAGGGAAACCAGGTTGTTGTAGATCATGATGGCGTACAGCACCACCACAACGACTATTACCAAAAATACGATCCAGCCCACGTTTCCATCCTCCACGTTGCTATTGCGCCTCACTCGACATGAGTGCGCACTTAACTCTGATGTGTGTTTTCCGCTTAGGTCTGTCTGAGCTCGGCCAGTCTACGATACCAGACGATCAAGTCATGCAGCGAATAGACCGCGTTGGCCGGGCTCGGATTCGGTGTCACGAACACACGACTCACACCGATCGGCCGGGATTGCAGACCCCAGTCCAGTTCATCGGCGCCCTGCCCGCTGCACTTGAGATACTGGCGCCAGGCCAGCTTGCCGTGCACCCAGATCAGGCGCGGGGCACAGGTCAGCAGCTTTTCCGTCAGCACCGGCGCCCATTCCCGATAATCGGCCATGCGCAACTGGGCGGCACCCGGCGTGGGCCGCTTCACCACGTCCGTGAAGCCGATGCGATAGTGCTCGAACAGCCGCTGCATGGCGGGCACGCCGGGTTCCAGCACCTCATCGATCAGGCCACTTACATTCAGCGCTTTCCAGAAGCGGTTCTGCGGCGTGGCGAACGGGAATCCCATGCGCACCGAGTTGAGCGAGGGGTTGAGACCGACGGACACAATATCGAGGCCGGGGCCCAACCAGTCGGGCAATGTCTTCATCGGCTCAGAAACCGACATCGGCGGCATCGAGCTGATACTCGACCGGTTGTTTGCGCCGCGGGCAGCTGAAGGTCAATCCGACCGCGGCAAGACGCAGCCCCTCGGCCGATTTGTTTCCCTGCCCGTAGCGCGGATCGCCGAGCACGGGAAAGCCCGCGTCGGCGAGATGGCGGCGAATCTGATGCAGACGTCCGGTCTGGATCCGCACCGCCAGGGTAGACCGGTTCGCCGCGGCATCCCAGTCCAGGACACGATATTCAGTGACCGCGGCCTTGCCATCGAGCGGTTGATCGAGTCGACCCTGCGCACCCAGGCGCGCGCCGATATCGCCGACCACCTGCACGCGATAATCCTTGCGCACCTGATGGGTCTGGAATTGCCGCGACAGACAGTGCGATGGCCACTTCAATAGCGAGCACGGTCTCACGACCGGCCAGGATGCCACCGACAGCAACGAACGCACCGATGACGATGACTACCCACGCAAGACGTTCACCGAAC
>JBFEJM010000137.1:0-6538 GCA_041553175.1 Gammaproteobacteria bacterium
ATGGTCGGACGGCGCGGCGCGCGTGGCGGTCGCCATGGCAGCTGCTTACCATGCCAGATTAACCGTCATCACCATGTTCATGCTCGATGACGAGCTCAAACCCGTGGGTGCCAATGGTAAGCGCATAGACGCGGTGACAGAGGCAGCAGAGGTGAAGGCCAGGTTCGCGGGTGTGCAGGCGCTGGCAGCCGAGGCAGGTATCAGCTGTAGAACTGAGACACGTTACGGCGCGTCGCCACAGCAGGAGATTGTGACCGCAGCGGAGAAGTTGGACGCGGATGTTATCGTCATGGGGCGCCGCGGTGAGCGCGGTCTGGTGCAGATGTTCGTCGGTGATGCCACCGTCAAGACTGTAGGTCTTACCGACCGCCCGGTGATAGTGGTTCCGGAGACCGCGACCTTCTGGCAACAACGCATACTGCTAGCGACCGATGGTTCTTTGCACAGTCAGGCTGCGTTGGAAGCCGTTGCGCGATTCGCTGAGATCTCGGGTTTGCCGGTAACGGTGCTGTCCGTGTCCAGTTCCACTCAGATCGATGCTCGGCAAGTCGTCGATGACGCCGCGCGTACGTTGCAGACGCGCGGGCTGACCGTGGACGCTCGGGTTATGGAAGGCAAGCCTGACGAGGTTATCCCGGCAGCGGCTACCGAGCTCGGCGCGGATCTCGTGGTCATGGGCAGCCATGGTCGCACCGGCATTACCAAGCTAATTCTTGGCAGCATATCCCAGCGGGTCATTGGGGCACTCAGTTGCGCTGCATTGGTTGTGACAAAACCAAAGAAGTAGGACACACAGCTACGCCCGCCGGATTTCATGCCACGGCTGGCGGCCTGGGCTGGTCGGCGTGAGCCGCAAGCGTCGACGTTGAGGCTTCGGTGATTCGAGTTATTTGGCGCTTTTTGAGTGGGTCTGGGGGAGACTTTCCCCATTCACCTTAACGAAAAGTTTGTAACATAAAAGCCTCGCGATGCGAGGCTTACATTTCAAATCTTCTTCCGCTTCTTACAAAAAGCAGGCTTTGCGTAATAGTAAATTCTGAATTTTGAAAAAAACCAAATTCGGTCGAAAGCCGCCGTTTACATTACCTGGCTATCTGTAACGCGGGTCAAGAGCCAAACGCAGCCACTCTGTGCTTGACTCCGTACTTCTCGCCTAATCTTTTCCCACCGCGAAATTATTTTCGCCAGTTCTATTCCTGATCACCCTGTTGCCGAAATTGATTTCGCGCTGACGCGTAATTCAATCGCAGTGACCGCGCAGGGCTGACATCCCCAACCCCACGTTCCTCCGCGCATTTTCCCAGTAACAAGCTGAATCTCTCCGCCCTGGCACGTCTTCTGCTCTAGCACCTGCAGAGCACAAAACGCTCGCTCGCGAATTCGCGCACGATCAGGAGGTGGTTATGCGTTACAGGGATGAATACAGCGAAGAAGCAGAATTCTGGGGTGAGGCGGAATCGGAATTCGATGGTGAGTTCGACGAGTTCGAAGGGGAATACGAAACGGACTATGCCCGAGTTGATGTGTCCGCTGAGGCCGAGGAACTGGAACTCGCCGCCGAACTGCTCGAAATCGATGATGAGTATGAGCTCGATCAGTTTCTGGGGCGGCTGATAAAACGTGCCGGTCGGGCGGCCGGAAAATTTGTGCGTTCCGATGCCGGCCGTGCACTCGGCGGCATGTTAAAGAAGGCCGCGAAAAAGGCGCTGCCGGCGGCGGGCAAGGCAATCGGCGGCTACTTCGGTGGAGCGACCGGCGCGCAGATCGGCGGCCGCGTGGCGCCCCTGGCCGGCCGCATGTTCGGTCTCGAACTGGAGGGTTTGAGTCCGGAGGATCAGGAATTCGAGGCGGCCCGGCGCGTAGTGCGTCTGGCCAAGTCGGCGGCGACCAATCTGGCTGCGCTGCCTCCCGCATCAAATCCGCACCGCGCCGCCAAAGCCGCCATGGCGGCCGCCGCCACGCGCCATGCGCCCGGTCTGCTGCGTCCCGGTAAACATACCCATGTGTGCCCGCATTGCGGCGCTGCCGGCAGCGGCCGTTGGGTGCGCCGCGGCCGCGACATCGTTGTCATCAACTACCAGGGCCAGGGTGGCCCGCAAACAGCACTGTGAAGGAGAGAGCGCCATGCATGACATAGACCGCACCACCAACGAATTTGAATCTGACCTGGATGAATACGAGTTTGACGAATATGAGTCGGATGAATACGAATACGAGTTTGACGACGAGTCGGAATACGACAGCGAAATGGAACTGGAGAGTCCGTTCGAGGAATACGAAGAGATGGAACTGGCAGCCGAGTTGCTCTCGGTGGGCAGCGAAGATGAACTCGATCAGTTCCTTGGCAAGGTGTTCAAGAAGGCGTGGAAAAAGATTCGCAAGGTCGGCTCCAAGGTCGGTCGCATCGCGCGTCCGCTCGGTGGCGTGCTGAAAGGGCTTGCCAAAAAGGCATTGCCGGCTGTCGGCGGTGCACTCGGTTCGTTCATTCCGATTCCGGGTGTGGGTACCGCGGTCGGTACCGCACTGGGAACCGCTGCCAGCAAAGCACTGGAATATGAATTCGAGGGCATGGATCCCGAGGATCAGGAATTCGAGGCGGCGCGACGCATTGTCCGTATCGCGGGCACAGCGGCGAAAAAGGCGGCACAGGCATCACCCGCACAGGATCCGCAACAGGCCGCGAAGGCAGCGGTCGTTGCTGCGGCAAAACGCCATGTGCCTGGACTCGCGAACGCGGCCGGCAAAGCCATGACACGTGTCGCAGCGACAGGTGGCCCGGGGCGCTCCCGCGGCGGACGCTGGATCCGTCGCGGCCGCAAGATCGTTCTGCTCGGCGTCTGAGTCATCACCATGCCCACCAGCCCACTCGCAACCTGGATGCTCGAGCAAGAGGCGCGCGCACTGCTCACGCGGCTGGTGCACGTCAGATCCTTTGTGCTCGGCGAATCGATGGTGCCGGCGGCGAACGTGTCGCCGCTGGCGCAGCTGGCCATCGAGCGGCAGATCGCCAGCGGTCGACGCGAACTGCGTGAGCGTGTGCAGGCGTTTCTGATCTGGTTGCACGGTCCGGGCGGGCAGTCGGCGACGGCCGCGCAGGCCCAACGGCGGTTCACCTTCATACGCCTGCGGTTCAATGCGGTGCTGTCCCAGTTCGATCTGTTTTCGGATGTGATCACGCAGCGCAGTGAACATGACACCGGTGTCTGGCTGTCGGGTTTGGATGTGGTTGCCGCGGACGCGTTGACGCTGGCCGGCAATTACTACGCGCTGCCGCCCATTGTCTGCTACCTGGACCGGGGTGCGGGTGCGGCGATTCGGCGTGTTCGTACCCGCCTGCCCGGCGGTGGCGAAAATCCGGTCGGCATCATTCGGGTTCCGCGCGAACGCATGATTGGCAGTGCCATCGCGTCCTCACTGGTGCATGAAGTCGGCCACCAGGGCGCGGCGTTGCTCGATCTCATCGCGTCACTGGGGCCGGTGCTGAAGCGCATGCAACGCACGCGCGGCGCCGAGGCCATGGCCTGGCGTCTGTATGAACGTTGGATTTCGGAAATCCTGGCGGACTTCTGGTCGGTCGCGAAAGTCGGGATCTGCTCGACCCTGGGCCTGATGAATGTGGTCAGTTTGCCGCGCGTGTTCGTGCTGCGCCTGAATATGGAGGATCCGCATCCGGTTCCGTGGATACGGGTGCTGCTGTCCTGTGCCATCGGCGACGCGCTCTATCCGCATCCGCAGTGGCAACGTCTGGCCCGCCTGTGGGAGTCGTTCTATCCGTTGGACAGCCTCGACGCCGAACGGCGCAACTTGTTCGAGCTGCTGCGCGCGACCCTGGCCGATTTCGCCGCGTTACTGGTCAGTCATCGTCCGCGCAGTCTGCGTGGCAAGTCGCTGGCCGAAGCGATGCCGATCGGGGAACGCCAGCCGGATCGCCTGGCCGAACGGTGGCGATCGTGGCGCAGCACACCCGGGTTGATGCGTACGGCGGCGCCGACGCTGGTATTCGCCACTATCGGTCAGGCGCGGGCGGATCGGCAGATAACGCCCGAACAGGAGAGCTCACTTCTGTCCCGCCAACTGACTCATTGGGCGTTGAGCAGCACTCTCAGTATGACCGCAACGTGCGTAGGTCGAAGTGGCGACCAACGTGTTGCCACCTAAATACACTTGATCGAGCGTTCTGGAGGTTGATATGGAAAAGTCACAACACACGCGTAACGGTAAGATCGCTGTCTGCGTCAACAGCACTGTGTCCGGGCAGAAACGGCCGATCCGCCGGGCGATCGTCCTCGTTTATGTCGCCAAGGAAGGAGCAACAGCCAAGACCGCTGCAGGAAAGAACAATGCCCGATTCGGTGACAATTCGCTGGGCAGGCCAAAGTATATGGCCGTGACCGGTCGCGATGGTTGTTGTCTGATCGACGCTGTTGAGCCCGGCTCCTACGACGTCTACTGCCGGTCGTTCGTGCCCTTGCCACGGGAATGTGTCGAGGTCGAACCGGGTTGTGTCGCCGATGTGTGCTTCGATGATCCGATGCAGCTCGCCTTCAAGGCGAAGATATCCAAAGGTGACTGCGAAGAGATCGACTGTGATCGTCCTACCGTGGGCCGGCCGATGTTTCTGTATTCCGAGCTGGCTATGCGTAAATCGAAGGACGACGAGGATTACGGAACCCCCAGAGTCGGCTCGAACATAATCCAAAGCCTGAGCTGGAGCGCCACCGGCGCGGGTGCGCTGACACCCTTCCATGAGCGCAAAGAGGTGATGCAATACACCCCGCTCGAGGCCGGGCACAGCCGGATCATGATGTCGGTGGTCGGGTACCCCTATCAACCCGAGGCGGGTCCATTGGGTGGTCTGTCGGGGTTCCCGGGTGACGGACCGGAGATGGAGCTGGAAAACGATGTCTTCGCCGAGGAGCAGCCGGTACAGGCCATCAGCGGCAACATCGGTGTGACGTTACGGCGCAGCGCGACCAACCCGACGCGGGATCAGGCATTGTGGGTGGCGATCCGCAACCGCACTCAGGCGATCTCGTTCAGCGGCAGCGGCTTCAAGGATTTTGTCGATCGCGTGTTGTGCGATCGGGAGGACTCGGGCAGCAGCGTGCTGAATCGCAAGCTGGACGAACTCGGTGGCAATGTACATGGCGTCGGTGCCTACGATCTGCTGAAAACAGCGGCCGAAGTCTTTCTTCTGCTCGAATGCGGCGTCGCGATCAAAGACCGCGATCTGTTCCGTCCGCGAGAGGAGGCAAACCGTCTTGGCCAACCGGTCACGATCGAGAAAGTCCAGGAGCTGCTGAGTGCCTATATGCCGCAAGGTCGGCTGCCATACATTAATCGCGTGCTCCGTGCCGCGTTCCCGGGTGACGTGATCGACAATCTGCATTGCGACGGCGTCCTCAGCGCCAAAGTGGACGGCCCCTGCCTGCTGGAGCTGATCTGGTCGTACTGGCACGAGGAAGGCATGCTGGTGCAGTCCATTAACGCCATCACACGGCGCTTTCAGAACGTCCGTGCCCCGGGCGATCGCGATCCGCTGGCGCATCTGGAAATCGATCCGCTGCGACCCCTCAACAATATCCTCTGGGGCTATGTCCAGGACGAACAGAACCGTCTTTCCGTCAAGCGCCGTGCCTATGAGTACGACCATCACTATGGGCTGAGCCTGTACGGCAAGGCGGTGCCGACACTCAGAACCGCGGACAGCCGTTCCAAGTTCCTGGAGGGCTTCCACAACCTGCTGCATGTGTGCTCGCAATTCTACCGGGATCACAACGACACCACCGTGATCCCCGACGGTTTCCCGCTGCTAAACGCACTCAAGGAAGTGCATCTGCTGCTGGCACAGGGCGCGCACAACCAGTTCGGCGATCTGCCCTGGACGGCGCGCGCGGAAATGCTGATCCAGGAATGGATACTGGCCCGTCCCGAAATCCGTGACTTCCTGCAGAGCCGCGCCATGGTGCCTTACAAGGAAGCCTGGATGCCGCAGGTCGATACCATGAAAACGCTGCAAGGGTGGAGCGACGTGACGGTCACGCATTTCCGCGACCTGGGCGCCTATGGCGAGCAGATCCTGCTGTCTATCCGCTACGGTGACTGGATCGACGTCAACGACGAAGATTCAGCCAAGAACTGGGCGATCTACTTCCGTCCGGAAATCCAGAGCTATCTGCATGCCTACCGTGCGGTGACCGGGGTCGATCTGACCAATCCGGATACGGTCGATTTCACGCCGCCGTCGGTGCTCCTGAAAAATCGCATGGCCGCGCAGATGAGGAGCCGGTGAGATGTGCCGGAGAGCTGGATTTCACGTCGGCGCTGTATCTGGGGCTGTGGCATTCGAGTGCATCGCTGCAACCCTGGCAACAACTCACGGCCGGGCGGCCGGCGGCGCTGGCTGTTCCAGTTCTCCAACGTCAGGTCGCCCGGGCGCTGGCGCAACTGGTGGGGTGCGAGCGGGCCGTGCTCGCACCCTCGACGCTGCATCTGGTCTGGGATCTGTTCGGTCTGCTCAGCAGAACAGAAACAGCGA
>JBFEJM010000138.1:0-6531 GCA_041553175.1 Gammaproteobacteria bacterium
CAGAGCCAGCCACGCGATCGGTCCAGGCTCAACCACGCGTGCCAGGCTGGCGAGATCCAGACTGCCGTAGCCGGCATACATCAGAGCCACCCCGGCCAGAAACATCATTGAGCCCAACAGGCCCACCAGCAGATAACGCAGCGCCGCCTGCACGGCGGCTGTCTTGCCACCGAGTGATGCCAGTGCGACGGCACTCAGGCCGAGTAATTCAAGCGTGACATAGAGATTGAACAAGTCGCCCGACAGCATCAGAGCGTTCAATGCAGTCCACAGCAACAGCCACAAGGGCCAGAAGTGGGCACGCTCCGTATCCTTGCTGAAATAAGCACTGGAATAGATGCTGGCCGCCAGTATGACCAGGGCAATCATCATCAGCAGCAGTGCGGAGAGGCCATCGGCACGCAGTGCGATTCCGAGTCCGGCGCTCCAGCCGCCGATTTCATAGTTCAACGCGCCCTGTGTACCTACGGCGTAGAGCAGCATGCCAGCGGCAGCTGTGGTCGCGACTGCGGTGACAATGACAACAGCTGTTGCGATACGCGGCAGCAACAGCGCCACCAGCGCACCGGTCAGCGGCAGTGCGAACAGGCCGATGAGTAGATCACTCATCGTTACGCTCCGTGGACAGGCGTCGCGCCAGGGCCAGAGCAAGGGCGGTCGCGCTCACCGCAACGACGATGCCGGTCAATACCAGGGCATGCGGGACCGGGTCCGGTGACAGCGTGGGACCGCGATAGGCGATGGCGATCAGGAGCATGAACACACCGCTTCCCATGACATTGATGGCGAGGACGCGTTGCAGCAGGGACCTGTGCAGCAGTGCCGAGCGGAGTCCAAGTGCAATGAGCACGCAGCCGCTCAGGGCATACAGCCATTGCGTCGTCAGCATTACGGCTTCTCCCCGGTGTTGATCGCGATAGGATTTGGCCGGCCGCCGACGAAAGCCGACACCAGAGTCGCGGCGATCGCCAGCATCGCCGCACTTTCGATCAGCAGGATCAGGATGCCGGCCCAGGCCGTGGGATAGCCGAGGAACGGCCGTCCGACCGCAAGCAGTGCCAGACCAACGAGAAGAAACATGCCTACGCCGACGGCCAGGGTGATACGCAGTGTGCTTCCAGCCGGTAAACCGAAGTGGTGTCGGCCTGCCAGACGCAACACAATTCCGGCTGCCGCCAGCGTGGCGCCTGCCTGGAACGCACCTCCCGGTGCATGGGCACCGACCCACAACAGGTAACCCGCCATGAGTATCAGCACGGGTACCAGCCAGTGCGTCAGACCATCAAATATCGGCCCCGCTTCCTGGTAGTCGGCGCGCGCCGGTCCCAATGCGAAAATACCGAGCACCGCGGTCAACAGTACCGCCAGTTCCAGCAGCGTGTCGTAGGCGCGGAAGTTCAGCAGTACCGCCGTCACGGGATTGCTCACTCCGCTGACATCGAGATGTGCGGACACGGCCCGGGCAAGCGTATCTTTAGCCGTACTGTCGAACGCATATGCAAGCGCCCAGGCGAGCGCGACGGCCAGCGCGGCGCACAGCAGTGTGACTGTCCATTGAATGGCCATACCAACACGTCTGTCGGGTTCGGTCCGAGTCGTTTCGGTTTGCGCCGTCGCAGGCTGGCGGCTGTGATCATTCGTCGCAGCCAGCAGCAGCGCACCGGACAGTCCCGCGCCAATAGCCGCCTCCGCGAGGGCGACGTCCGGTGCCAGGAGTCGTGCCCAGGCCACCGCCAGCAACAGGCCGAATGCCATGAACAGGATGACGCTGCGACGCGCATCGGTGGTTGCCAGCGCCGCCCAGGCCAGGCTGACAATCGAAATCAACAACAGCCCGTCAAAGACTATCAGGCTGGCGGTATTCACGGACCTGTCTCCTGCCGCCGTGCATGCCGTGCGATCAAGTGTGCGCTGGTGGCGCTGGCAGCGAGTACCGCAAGCCAGATCAGCAGCAGCTTCAGCGCGGTGAACAGATCCTGTGCATGGATTGCAAGTCCGGCGATCAACAGACCCAGGCCGAGATTGTCCGCTTTGGTCAACGCATGCAGCCGTGAATAAAGGTCCGGAAAACGCAGCAGGCCAATGCTGCCCGCCAGAAAGAAGAAAAGTCCCGCCACTATCAATAACGATGAGAGGATGTCAGTCATGACGTATCTGCCGCTGGCCCGTGAAAGCGGCCGCCGCGACGGCGGCGAGCAATGCGAGTATCAGTGCGACATCGATCAAGCTCCGTTGATCGAGTATCAGACTCAACAGCAACAGTATCCCCACCCCCGCGGTGCCGATCAGTTGTGCCGCCAACATACGATCACCTGCGCCTGGGCCGTAGAGTATGCGCAGCAGTCCGAGCAGCAGACTGAACATCAGGATCAGTACGGACAGTGAGAGCAGGTCAGACATCACCGATCTTCAGCGGCAGGCGGAACAGATCGGCGATCGCCTGCTCGAGGCGGCGTATTTGCCTCTCCGGATCTTCGCCGACATCCAGCAGGTGCAGTAGCGCATGGTCGCCCTGGCAGTCCGCCGACAGCGTGCCAGGCAGCAGCCCGATGCAGTTGATGAGCAGCACGCGCGCACGCGCATCGCGCAGGCTTAAATGATAGGTTGTGAAACCTGGATTGATACGCAGCCTGGGCCGCAGAGTACGCCGGGCGACATCAATGCCACCGACCACCGATTCGCGCAGGAACAATGCGAGGAAGCGGAAAAAACCGCTCAAAGAAAGCCGTGGCAGCTCTTTGCCATTCAGTAGCATGCTGGCGAAAGCGGCAGCTGCGATCGCGGGCAGGCCGATGACCCAGGCATTCAAACTGCCCTGGACGATGAGCCACCACAGACCGGCCAGTAAGGCTGTCCGTGTCAGCGCACTCACAAGCGTTCCTGCGCGGGTGCGCATCATGTGTAGGGTTCCGTTGGGGTTCAGAGTCTATTCAGACGTAGACGTCCAGCTTTCGCTGTCTTGTCGTCTTCCGCCTTGGCACGGGCACCGGCGCGCGTACAGGAGTTACTGTTTGCTGTCGCAAGCCCGCCATCAGGCCATGTGCAACCAGTACAGCTGCAATGGCGAGGAGCACTACTTTGAAGGTGATGGCTCCGGCAACAATACCGATCAGTAGTCCATTGAGCGTGATCATTACACTTTACTCCTCTAAAATATGTGCCGAGGTCTATGCGAAAGCCAGCGACCAGAGACAGCTGCTACACAAGCTATGCCGCACTGAGAACGCCGCAGGCACGATTGGCCGGCACCGCGACGTCCATCAAGCGCGGATCGTCCAGCTCAAGCCCGTTCATCAGCTCGATGTAGGCCTGTTTGCCGGTGACCTGCAGGCGCGGGTTGTGGCGCTTCTCCTCGCCAACGGTGCTCACCGTCATACCGTTGTAGTCATGGGCCGGATAGACCAGGGTGTCCTCCGGCAGTGTCAGGAGTTTGCCGAACAGACTGTCATACTGTGCTGCCGGATCACCGTTCTGGAAGTCGGTGCGCCCGGTTCCGCGAATCAGCAGCGTGTCGCCGGTGAATACCCGGTCGGGCAGCAGAAAGCTGTACGAATCATCGGTGTGTCCCGGCGTATACAGGATGTCGAGATGCAGCTTGTCCACGCACAGCTTTTCGCCTTCGTTGAAGTGCAGTGAAACACATTCGGCGCGGGTCATGGCGCCCATCGCGGTAGCGCAGCCCGATTGATCGCGCAGCGATCCCAGCGCCGTCACGTGGTCGGCATGGATGTGAGTATCCACCGCCAGCACCAGTTTCAGATCCAGTTCCTCGATGAGGCGGACGTATTGCCCGGTGTTCTCCAGAACCGGATCGATCAGCAGGGCTTCCCCGCCCTGACGCTCGGCCAGCAGATAGGTATAGGTACTCGATGTCTTGTCGAACAGTTGACGAAATATCATGATCACGTCTCCTTTATGAAAGTCCGAAAATCAGGCGTTAGCCTGTTCGGCAGGGTGACTGCCGCGGTTCCAGGGCATGCGCGCGATCAGTTTGGCCATACCGCACCAGCGGGTGACTCCCGCCACGATCAGTCCGACACCAACCAGAGCCGCGAGTGCAAAAAACAGTTCATGCACACTGAAGCCGAGCAACACCTTTACTACCAGCAGACTACCGACAGCGATCTGCACCTGACGTTCCAGAGAGATTGCATTGCCGTGGCGGCGCAGGGGCAGGCCGGCCTTTTCCCAGGCTTCCGTGCCGCCTTCGACCAGTGCCAGGTTGGCAAAGCCTGCATCTATCAGGCGTTCGGCTGCCTGCTGAGCGCGCGGTCCGGCATGGCAGGTGATATACAGTCTTTCCTCACGCCCGAGTGATGGGCGCTTGAAATGTTCCGCTATCACCTGAGGCGTCAACGCCTCGACCGGTATCAGCTGTGCCCCCGGAATGTGCCCGGCGCGGTACTCGGCATTCGTGCGTACATCGAGCAGCCCGGTGTATTGCCCCCGCCGTTGAGCGGCATGCAGCTGCTCGGGTGTGATGGTTTCTATCTGCGTCGACATGAAATACTCCATATGTGATTGGAGATGATGTTTCTCCGATGGGTAAATACTAGTGTTTTCGGCAGATGTATAAAATACGAATTAATACCATCAAATGATCGTAAAAACCGAAGTATTGAACAATCGTTGATCGCCGCTGCCGCGCTGACGAATACTTTTTCCGAGTGATTACGAGTTAAAGGGTACTCCCATTCCGGGTATTGGCACGGTGATGTTGCGCTGTCACGATGCATTTGAAAGGTCTGGCTACACTGACTTCCAGAAGCGATGTGGATAGTCACGGTCGCTGTTCTTGATGGGAAGTTTCCCCATGCCCTGTGCGATGAAGAACCCATCGGCCCCGGCCTGTGCCTTCACCAACAGGCTGTCGAAGCCGCGTTCGCGCGCGGCGTTCTCGACTGCGAGCAGCAGACTGCGGCCGATTCCACGGCGTTGCTGCGCCGGCAGAACATAGATGCCGTGCAGCAGCAGTGTGTGATGACCTGCGGGCACATCAGCCGGATCGGCCGCTTCGAAACCGGCCACCCCCACAATCCGATCATCTTCGTCGAGGGCGACGATCAGTTCCAGGAAACCCAGATCCTGGGCGCTGTAGCGATAACTCGGCAAGGCCAGCCGCTTGACCCGTTCCGGCAGATTCCAGGTCATGACAGCGGCATCGACGATGGCGTTGACCGCGTGCAGATCGGCCGCGGTTCCGGTTCGCAACAGCGTGTTGGCGGTGAGGATCATTGTCGCGTCTCTGTGTGCGTTGCAGTGTCCTTGGCCTGTTCACCGACATCTTCGCTGCGGCCGATTCCGCAGACGTCCCCGCAGCGTCGGCGCCAGCGCCAGCGGGCAAAAGGCGCATAGGCCTTTTCCAACAGCCAGAGTACGCCGGGCAGTCGCGTGACGGCGGCAAGTATTCGGTAATAGGGCAGGTGTTTCCACAGCGCCGCAAAGGCGTAAGCGCCAGTGATCATGCGGCCGTTCGTATCGAGCAGATGAATGCGCTGCATCGCGGTCTCCCAGGCCACTCCATAAGGCCGCAGCAGATCGGGCTGCGAATGGATATCAATCCACTCGATCTCAGCGCGGTGATCCAGACGCCGGTAATGCGCGATTTCCCGCCGGCACAACGGACAGCCGCCGTCGTAAAACAGAATCGGCCGACCTGTCTGTGACACTGCTGTCGTAGTCTGTGCATTCATGCGCGTGTATCCAGTTATGCGGTTGCGGTGTTGGCGTGGTTGGGCCCGTCATTGACGCTTGCCCGCGCTCAGTTGGGCTGACAGCAGTTCTTCGGTAGCAATGCGTCACGCAGACTTGCCGACAAAGGCTCATCACCCAGCCAGATACCGAAGTAGATACGCCCGAACTCGGGCTCATCGATACGCGCCACTTCGCGCCCATTGAATTCCAGCGTCACGCCTTGGCCTGGGACCACTGCAAGTGCGAATCGGTCGCCATCGGATACATCCCGATACGCGGCGTGCAATCGCTGAATGTCGTAGCGCCAGCGATCCAGTACGTCAGTTCCGTGCTGACGCTCCAGCGTGTGCTGTGCGGCCTCGGCCAACAGCTCCGCTTCGATCGATCGGTGGTAAACGATCTCCAGGCGCTTGGGCACGGCGGTATCGAGGATATCCGCGCGCGAACTGCGCGACGGGGCATACAGTGCGGCGTCGTAGACGCGGATAATTCCGCCATAGCGCGCCGTGCCGGAACCGATGCGCTGCAGGGCGTGGTTCTCCAGCTGTATCCGCTCCGGGAAATCGGTCGAGGCCAGAACGCCGAAGGAAGCCAGTAGTCCCAACCCCAGGGACAGTGCCGCCAGATGAATGCGACGGTATGACATGGCTGTATTAACCTCGCTGGAAGAACAATGTTATCTCGCCCACACGAAACCCGAATTTTGTCATGGTCGCCCGGTTCACCAGCACGTCATCCTCATGCAGGAACATCCAGTCGTTGTAATGCACCTTGATCTGCCGTGACTTCACGTTAATCAACAGACCGTATTGCCAGTTCAAGGCGTTGCCGTAACGG
>JBFEJM010000139.1:0-6516 GCA_041553175.1 Gammaproteobacteria bacterium
CGGCAGCTCACGGCCTGTCACAACCATCGCACTGATATACATCACCGCAAAAATGCCCAGCACGCCACCGAGGCCTGATACCAGTTTTTCAAGGTGCCCCGTGGTATCGGACTCGATACCGAGATAGGCGAGCAAAGTCCGGTTCATAAGTGCGTTATTCCTCTGGGTGGCTGGAAGAATTGGCGTGATATTTGACAGTGTGGCGCGATCGCCAGCATCAGCAAGACGTTCCCATATCGCCTTGATGTCGGTCAACTCCCGCGCCACACAGCGTATACTGGCCCGACCAACTGGAGCGACAACGACTCATGACACCCGAACGATATCAGCGCATTCTATCTGTTCTGAATCAGCGCCAGCCGGATCTCACAGTGGTGCTGGAAGGCGTGCAGAAACCGCATAATCTGTCGGCCATACAGCGCACCTGCGATGCCGTCGGCGTGCTGGATATCCATGCCGTCGCGCCACGTCACCGCTTTCGGGTACGCAAACCCATGGCCTCCGGCAGCGAGAAATGGGTGATCGCCCATAGCCATGCCAACCTCGGCAGCTTCCTGCCGGCACTCAAGAAACAAGGCTTTCAGGTGCTGTCCGCGCATCTGTCCGAGCGGGCGATCGATTATCGCGAGGCCGACTATACCCGACCGACCGTGCTCCTGATGGGTACGGAACGCTTCGGTATCAGTGCCGATGCGCGGGCATTGACGGATGCGGAAATCACCGTGCCCATGCACGGCATGGTTGCCTCGCTGAATGTTTCCGTCGCTGCCGCGATCATACTTTATGAGGCGCAGCGTCAGCGGCAGGCGGCGGGCCTGTATGGCGCACCGCGTATCGATCCGGCGCGGCGCGACGAATTGCTGTTTCAGTGGGGATATCCCGTGCTGGCCGAGCGCTATGCAACATTGCAGCTCCCCATTCCCGCACTGGGTGAGCACGGCGAGCTGCTCGAACCGCTGCCTGACGGCATCGATCTGGCCGGTTAACATCCCGGGTTTATGGAGGAAATTGGATTTCGATCAACTTTCCCGCAATCTGTTACAACTCGTACACGATTCACCCTGCCAATGCCAGGCCGGGCTGGATATACTTCACTGCAACATCCAATCAATCAACAGGTGACGACATGGCATGGAATTGGGGAGTGAGCGTAATCACATTTGCCTTCGGACTCGGTTTCGGCGTCGCGCTTGCCTATTTTCTGCTGCCACGCGGCAGCCGCATTCAGGAACTGGAACAGGAACTCGAAACATCCAAAGCCAGCCTCAACGAGTATCGCGGCAAGGTAAGCCAGCATTTCCAGAAGACAGCGGAACTGTTCGATGACATGACTGATCGCTATCGCGCCGTCTATCAGCACATGGCCACCAGCGCCCAGGCCCTGTGCGAGGATCAGCCGCCTGCACTGCAACTGGATATCGTGGATCATCGACGCCTGGCGTCCGGCGACAGCACCGACGAAGCCACGAAGAACCCGCCATCGGCTGACGCAGATCAGGACACTGAAATGGATCTGGAATCGCGTGACGAGGTCAAAGAGACCAAAGCCGGCAATCTCGACAGTGACGACGAATATCTGGGCGATGCTCCGCGTGTACCGGAACTCGGTGACGTGGACAAGGCCGCCGGCAGCACCGAACCGCCCAGCGGCACACGGCACTGAAAACGGTACCGCGCCCAGATCACTCAGACATTTCGTCGCGCGGGTAACTGACCAGCATCACCACCCGCTTCAGCACGTTGGCGATTTCGAGTTCAGCGAAGCGGATATCGTTGACGGGCTCAGTATTGCCATTGTCCATCACTATGCCCATCCTGCTGAGCTTGATGTCGGTGATACTGAGGCGGATAAAATCCTGAGGGTGTCCGATTATCCGCCTCACCTCTTCCAGATAATCACCTGGCGTCGCCAGATTGACCTCCAGCTGTTCGCGTTTGCGCCGGGCCTCGGCCAGCGCCTGTTCAACATCCTCCGTTGCTGTCTGCGCATTGAAAGCATTCTGCAACAGAACCGCCAACTCACCGCCCTTCGCCTGTCGCGCCCGAAGCCGCGCATCCAGAATCCGTATTTCATCGTCGAGTCCGCGTTGGCGGGTTTTGTGCTCAACAATATGTTGCAGTGCGTAGGTTATCAGGCCTTCGAACATGCAGTTCTTGATGCCCTGCCTGACCTCCGCGGCACTCGCGGCCGGTGACAGCAGTTTGTGATCGGAAAAGTTGATGGCGGTCTGCAACACCTCGCGCTGTACCGCACCATTCGCCAATGTCGAGCCCAGCACGGTTTTCTGCGTTCGGCTCGAACAGAGCAACGCATATCCCGTGTCCAGCTCAGTCGACTGGATGTCCCGGAAGAATGCCTGCAACTCCTGACTATGAAAAAACACCGCCCGCAGTTCGTCGGCATTGGCGAACAAGGCATTGACCCGAGGGTCCTGCACAAAGGCGCTGGTATTGATTTCGATCGGCGCGGGAAGCTGATCGACCAATTGCTCTGTGTAATCGAGCGCTGTTGTAACTGCGTCCTGCAACTTCTTCCGATAACCATGTACCGACCGAATATTCGGCTCGGTTCCGGCAACCACCCGCTCGATGGCATCTTGAATTTCCGACGCCGGACGCTTGCTCTCCAGCGCTGCACGACGCCGCCCGCCGAGTGCACTGAGAACTCTCTTCAGCTGAAACAAACGTATCATCGTTATCATCACAGCCTGCGTTGGGTGAGTCCGGGGCCTTGTCGGCATCTCATGCAGATTAAGGCGACCCCCTTATCTGCGTCAAACCCCGTGCCGTTTACGCCGCTCGCTCAGCGCTTGAGCAGCATATCCGCGGTCTGATCGGCATTGACAATACAGTCGTTCAGACTGACGCCGCGATAGGCATTGCCGCTCAGCAGCAGCCCCGGATAACGCTTGAGCGCATGCTCAATGGCTTCGAGCCTGGCCGCGTGCCCAACCCGATACTGCGGAATGGCGCGGTCATGACGGTACAGTCTGACAAACTCGGGCAGTGTATCTATGCCCATGATGTCCTTCAGTTCTGCGCTGACGATATCGATGATCCGCTCATCCGGAAGCAGCGCCAGCTCGAATGCCCGGGCCCCGCCCACCAATGTACGCAACTGCACGAAACCTTCAGGCGCGCGGCCGGGAAAGACATTGGAGTCCACCACTGTCCCGAGAATTCGACGCTGTTCTCTGGACGGTATGAGGAAACCGAAACCCTCGGGATGACGGCGTAGTTTCTTTTCCCGGTAGCCGAAACAGCAGACGGTAACCGCCGGATACTGGATTTCATCGAGCAGACTCGCGATATCCGGCGCGAGTGTCCGCAGTATATCGGCCTGTGCGTAGGCCGGCGCCGCCAGCACCACCGCTTCGAACTCGTCGTCACCCGCGGTTTCGCTATGCAATGTGTAGCGCGCGGCGGTATGCGACAGGCCGGCGACCGGCATACCGGTGCGGACTCTGTCGCCCAGCAGGGTCGTCAGCGCCGACGTCAGCGTGGTCATACCGTCCGCGAACGAAGTCAGCGTTCCGCCCGGCCCGGGGCCCGGCAATTTCGTCCTGCCCTCGCGCCGCGCCTTGATCTGCAACCGGATCAACCCGCGGATCAGACTCCCGTACTCCTGCTCGACTTCGTGAATACGCGGGAAACAGCTTTTCAGACTCAAGGCGGTCGCATCGCCCGCGAACACGCCACTGGCCATGGGATCGATCAGCACCTCGAAGGCCTCGCGGCCGAGTCGTCGTCGGGCAAAATCAGCGAGGCTTTCGTCGTCGTGATCGGACGCGGGTACAAGCATTTCATACAACACGCGCAAGCGACCCAACAGGCTCATTGCCTTGAAGGTCAGGAAGGCCGGCGGGGTTTCCGGCAGTTGATGCAAACCACCGCGGCTGACAATGTAGCGCTGGCGCGATGCGGCAAAACTGGCCACCGGCGTCAGATCAAGTTGACGGGCCAGCGCCAGGGTTTTGGGCTTGTTGTCGAGAAACCCGTTGACGCCGCCCTCACAGAGAAAGCCTTCAGGTGTCTGCTCGGTCCAGACCTTGCCGCCGGTGCGGCGGTCCGCTTCGTAGACTGTGATATCCAGATCGGAGCGGCGCGCCAACAGCGCATGCGCCGTAGCCAGACCGGATATACCTGCACCGACAATCGCGATTTTCACTCTGTCTGCACCCAATAATTCAAACGATCAGATATTTCACCCGCCCCGGGCAGTATTCGACCCGGCCCAGCCACCGATTTCGGCCTCTCGGCCAAATCCACCCACCTGATCCGCCCTTCAGGCGCGGCCGGTGATCCAGACAGCTCTGGTCGGTACTGTACATTTATCAACACGCGCACCAAAATCCGGCACCGTGTATTATATAAAGAGTAGTCGGTATATTTTATTCGGAGTGGCGTTTCTTACCGGTGGGGTTGGAAGGTCGTGCAGCGTCTTCCGGCGGTAGCGGCACTCTTATTTCGAACTGTTTCAGCGTATACGGAGGTCGGTATGTCCATTCGACGGTCATCAATAAAAAATTATATGTCACTCGCCCTGCTGCCGCTTGCACTCGCTGGCTGCGACCAGTTTGGCCAAGTGAGCTATTCCAAAGACATCAGGCCGATTCTCGACGAGGCCTGTATGCGATGCCACGAAGTCGGCGGTGAAGGACAGGAAAAGAGTGGCTTGAGCATGGAGACCTACGAGGATCTCATGAAGGGCACGAAGTATGGTCCCATGATCGTTCCCGGCGACAGCCTCACCAGCAATCTGGTGATATTGATCGAAGGCCGATCTGATCCGTCCATCTATATGCCGAAGGGTGAACACGGCCCGCTGACCAAGAAACAGATCGATCTCATTCGCAAATGGATCGATCAGGGCGCGAAAAACAATTAGCAGCGAGCACAGATAAGCCGATGTTGGCGTGCAGGGCGGTAAGGGTCACCCGCTCCACCCTGCACGCGGACAGGCTCAGTCGCTTCGATCTGGAATCACAGTCGTTCGCTGGGCAAACAGCCTCGAATGCCGGCGGCGCAGGAATAGCACGGGAATCAAATAACGCCTGCTGAACTGGCGCGGCGGACCGCACGCGCCAAGACCATAGACAAAGGGATCGCTGCATGAAACTGCACGCATTTGTCGCCATGCCCTTCGGCACCAAGCCCGGAGCGGACGGTCAACTCATCGATTTCAACCGCGTCTATTCGGATTACATCAGACCGGCGCTCGAGGCCGCCGGTCTGGAGGTGTTCCGGGCCGATCAGGAAGAACGCGCCGGCGACATCCGCACCGACATGTTCCAGGAACTGCTGGTCGCCGACCTGGTGCTGGCCGATCTGACCCTCGACAACCCCAACGTCTGGTATGAACTCGGCGTCCGGCACGCACTGCGCGCCCGTGGCGTGGTACTGATCTGCGGTGGCCGTACCACCACCGCATTCGATCTCTATACGGATCGCAAACTGCGCTACAGCCTTAAAGACGGCGGACCGGATCCGGCCACCCTCGACGTCGACCGGCAACGCCTCACCGACATGGTCAAGGCAACGATGGAATCCTGGCATGGCCGCAAAATCAGTCCGGTCTATCAGCTCATGCCCAATCTGCAGGAGCCCGACTGGAAGTCGCTGCGCATCGGCGACGTGCGCGAATTCTGGGAGCAGCACGACGCCTGGGAAAAACGCGTCGTACTGGCACGCAAAGCCAAACACATCGGCGATGTGCTGGTGCTTGCCGACGAGGCGCCTGTGGCCGCATTTCGCGCCCAGGCCTGGATCAGAGCGGGCATCGCTCTGCGCAAGGCCAAGCGCTTCGATTTCGCCCTGGAGCAACTCGACCGCGGCCTGGAGATCGAACCGAATAACCTCAAGGGCCTGCGCGAGAAGGGGACCTGTCTGCAGCGTCTGGCCCTGGCCGGCTGCCCCAATCATTCGCTGCAGCGCGCGCGCGAACACTATCGGCATGTCCTGGAACAATTCCCCAATGATGCGGAAACCTCGGCGCTGCTCGGCCGGGTGGACAAGGACGAATGGACCACGGCCTGGTGCCGGCCGGACTACTCACCGGAGAAAAAGCGCGACGAGGCGGCCTACGAGGATGCCTCGCTGCGGGACGCCATCGACAGTTACACCGAGGGCTATCGGCGCAACCCGAGCCACTATTACTCCGGTATCAATGCACTGACCCTGATGCACCTGTACCAGCATCTCACGCGTGATGCGCGCTACGATCATGTCCGCGCCATCATGGCCGGCGCGGTCCGCTTTGCCGCCGAGTGCGAAGCGGACGAGAGCCAGCTGTTCTGGTCGCGGGCAACCCTCGGCGATCTGGAAGTGCTGGTCGGTTCCCCCGACAGCGTCAGGAATGCCTACAAGGAGGCGATCGTCAAGAGTGACGACTGGTTTTCATTGGATTCCTGCCTGTCCCAACTGCGCCTGCTGGAAGAGCTGGGCTTCAATCCGGCCAACGTCGCCGCCGGCATCACCACCTTCGAACGTGCCCTGCAGAAACTCGACCGACCCGAG
>JBFEJM010000140.1:0-6500 GCA_041553175.1 Gammaproteobacteria bacterium
ATGTGAAGAATCGACTGGATACCGTCAAGTCTTCCGGTCTGGTCGGTCTGGCGCTGCTGCTGCTGTCGCTGTATCTGTTTCTGAATTTCCGCATCGCACTGGTCACGGCATTGGGCATTCCGGTGTCCTTTCTGGTCGCAGTGACCATGATCAATTACCTCGGCTACAGCATCAATATGGTCTCGCTGTTCGCCTTTCTGATTGCACTGGGTCTGATCGTCGATGATGCCATTATCGTCAACGAAAACGTCTATCGGCACATGGAGCTCGGCAAGACGCCGCGCGAGGCGGCCGATCTCGGCGCGCATGAGGTGTTCTGGCCGGTGATCGCCTCGACCTCCACCACCGTTGCCGCCTTCATTCCCATGTTCGCGATCGGCGGCACCATGGGGGCGTTCATCCAGGTGATACCGGTGGTGGTCAGTGCGGCGCTGCTGGGTTCGCTGTGGGAGGCGTTCGGTGTGTTGCCGTCGCATGCCGCCGAGTTGCTCAAGGTGCACGAGCATCCCAAGCGCCCGACCCGCATTGACTGGCAGGGCTGGCTGCAGCGCTATCTGGGTGTGTTGCGCTGGTGTGTGGCGAACCGCTACTTCGTGGCGACCGTGTCCATTCTGGTTCTGGCCGTGGCGCTGTCGGTGGCGGTGACCCGCATTACGTTTCAGCTGTTCGGTCACGTCGACGTCGGCCAGTTCTTCCTCAATGCTGAGGCGCCCAATACCTACAGCCTCGAAGACACCGCCAAACTCGCCGCGCGGATGGAAAAGGCCGTCTATGAAGCGGTCGGCGAGGATGAGCTGGATACTCTGCTGACCAATGTCGGGGTCACCCTGATCGACTTCAATCGCTCGCGCGTGGGCAGTCAGTACATCCAGCTCATTATCGATCTCAAGAAGGCCAAGCCGAAAGGGTTCATCGAGCGCTTCGTGAATCCGCTGGTGAACTTTCAGTTCAGCTGGGAAGGTACGCGCACGCGCCCGACCGAGGCGATCATCAACGACATCCGCGATCGAGTGCAGCTCATCCCGGGTATCAAGCGATTCTCGATCCTGCGTCCGCAGGGCGGGCCGGCCGGTGCCGACATCGAGGTCGGCGTGACCGGGGCCGACGTCAATCGGCTGCGGCAGGAGGCCGAGCGGATTCGGGACTTCCTCATGCGCATGCCCGGCGTGAACGATGTACGCCAGGACCTGGATGTCGGCAAGCTGGAGTATCAGTACAGCCTGAACGCACGCGGGCGCGAACTCGGTCTGACCCAGACGCAGTTGGCCGATGCGATTCGCACCGGCTTCCTGGGGCTGGAGGTGCTGCAGGTCACCCGTGGTGACGAGCGTCTGCCGGTGCGGGTCATCTATCCTGAAACAATCCGCCATTCCGGCGGTCTCGAACAGTTGCCGGTCAGCCTGGAAGACGGTCGCCTGGTATATCTGGGCGATGTCGCCGACATCGAGCTGAGCCGTGGCCTGGATACCATCAACCGGCGCGACAATGAGCGGTTGGCGATTGTGACCGCGGACGTCGATGACAGCGTCATCACGCCACTGGAGGTCACTGAGCTGGTGCGGCAGGAATTCGTCGCCATGGACTCGCCGGATGCGCCCTATCGCCTGGTCTTTCTCGGCGAGAAAAAGGAGGCGGCCGACTCCATGGCCGATGCCAAGCGTGCGCTGATCATTTCGTTGGCGATCATCTTCTTTATCCTTGCCGCACTGTTCAAATCATTGCTCGATCCCTTTGTGGTCATGTTCGCCATACCCTTTGGCATTATCGGCGTCATCTTCGGTCATCTGCTGTTCGGTTTTCATCTGCAGTTTCTGTCGGTGATCGGATTCCTTGCGCTGACCGGTATTGTCGTCAATGACTCGCTGATTCTGGTCGATTTCGCCAAGCGCCTGCGACGAGAGGGCATGGATCGCATCGATGCGATCATTGAGGCGGGCCGTGTGCGTATACGTCCGATCCTGCTGACCAGTGTCACGACCTTTCTGGGGATCTCGCCGCTGATCTTCTTCGCCAGTGGTCAGACCGCGTTCCTGTCGCCCATGGCGGTGAGTCTCGGCTTCGGTCTGCTGTTCGCCACGGTGCTGATTCTGATTGGCATTCCCTGTTTCTATCTGATCGCCGACGACCTGCGCCGTAAGGTGCGCCGGATTGAAGACTGAATTCCACGCTTGCGGCGTGGTACCTTTGCCGCACCCCGCGCAGGCAACTTGAGCTAAGATAACCCCGCTACCCAGGCCATCGGAATCGGACCGTGCCCGAACGTCTCAAACAGATCGAAGAGTGGCTGCGCTCGCAGGCGGATTTTGCCGACGTCATCCTGCGGCCGGCGTCCGCCGACGCAAGTTTCCGTCGTTACTTTCGTGCCAATGTCGGTAATGACAGTTTCATTGTCATGGATGCACCGCCTGAGAAGGAGGATATGCAGCCGTTTCTGCATGTGGCGGAAATGTTTCTGCGCATCGGCCTCAATGTTCCGCAGATCCTGACCGCCGATCCCATGCGTGGTTTCTATCTGCTGTCCGATCTTGGCGATGAACACTATCTCGGCGCGCTCAATCGCGACAATGTCGGCCGTCTGTACGGTGATGCGCTCGGTGCCCTGCTGGTGATTCAGGCGCAAGGTCCGCAGGCCGGCGAGCTGCCGCCCTATGATCTGACCCTGTTGCTGCGGGAAATGGAATTGTTCCGCGACTGGTTGATCGGTATCCATCTCAGTATGCAACTCAGCGAAGAACAGTCGGCCATGTTCGACCACAGTTTCGCATTGTTGGCGCATTCAGCGTTGGAACAGCCGCAGGTCTGCGTACACCGCGACTATCACTCGCGCAACCTGATGGTGATGCAACGCCACAACCCCGGCATTCTGGATTTTCAGGACGCCGTTATCGGGCCGGTGACGTACGATCTCGTCTCGCTGCTGCGCGACTGCTATATCGAATGGCCGCGCGAACGGGTGGAGAACTGGGCCTTGGGCTACTGCGAACTGGCCGAGCAATCGGGCATTCTGTGACCGGAGCAGGCCGACGAAAAACGTTTTCTGCAGTGGTTCGACTGGATGGGCGTGCAGCGCCACCTCAAGGCCGCAGGTATCTTTGCCCGTCTTCACCGCCGCGATGACAAGCCCGGTTATCTCGCCGATATCCCGCGCACGCTTGGTTACATAGTGGACGTCGCGGCGCGTTATCCCGATCTGGAACCGCTGGGCGGACTCGTGCAGACTGTCATCGAGCGCCTGCCGCAGGCTGCGTCGGGCTGAGTGGGTATCCTCATGTATAACCGCAGCGGCGTTGGACGATGGCACTGAAACGCAGATTCTATTCAGGCAGCAATTTCCGCCGCACACTCTCGATCGAAGAGCTGCGTCTATGCGCCCGCCGTCGAGTACCCAATTTCGCTTTTGAGTATGTCGAGGGCGGCGCTGAGGACGAGCGTACGCTCAAGCACAATGGCGCTGCCCTGGACGCAATCCGATTGCTGCCCAACACATTGGTCGACACCAGTGCCCGTCATCAGCGCATCGAACTGTTCGAGCGCGAGCTCAACGCACCGCTTGTAATAGCCCCGACCGGTCTGAACGGCATGCTGCGTCAGCAGGGCGATGTGCATCTGGCGCGGGCAGCGGCAGCAGCGGGCATCCCCTTTACTCTGAGCACGGTCGCCAATGTCCGCCTGGAGGATGTCGCCACGGCGGCGGGTGGTCAGTTATGGATGCAGCTCTATGTCATGACGGACCGGGATGTCACCCGCAACATACTCAGCCGCGCCGAGCAGGCCGGGTATGAAGCGCTGGTCTTCACGTCGGATGCCAACGTGTTCGGGTCCCGCGAATGGGATAAGCGCAATTATCGCCAGCCGGCGGAGCTCACGTTCCGCAACCTGATCGATGTGGCCCGACACCCACGCTGGATTTTCGACGTGTTGATACCGAACGGTATTCCCAGGTTCGAAAACATTGTCGATTTTCTGCCGCCGGAGGCGCGTTCGGCCCGCGGCGGTGTTGCCTTTTTCCCGCGCCTGTTCGCGTCCGATATCTGTTGGGACGACATCGTCTGGCTGCGGAAGATGTGGCCACGCAAGCTCATCTTGAAGGGTGTGCTGAGTGTCGCGGACGCACAGCGAGCCGCGGATCTGGGCTGCGATGGCATAATCCTGACCAATCACGGTGGCCGGCAACTCGACAGCTGCGTCTCACCGATCGAGGTGTTGCCGGCCATTGCGCAGGCCGTCGGCGAGCGGGTGGCGGTGCTCGTGGACAGTGGTTTCCGTCGCGGCACGGATGTTGTCAAAGCACTTGCGTTGGGCGCCGATGCCGTCATGATCGGACGGCCCGCATTGTACGGTCTTGCCGCCGGCGGTGAAGTTGGCGTACAACATGCGTTGTCCATTCTGACGACGGAGATCGATCGTGTTCTCGGCCAACTGGGCTGTCGCTCTATAGCGGAGCTCGGGCCACATCTGCTGCGGGGTATGGAGAGCGGCTAGCGCTGCGGCGGTTGCCATGACTCGTGGGGTTTTTATGTTTTTTGTTCAGTTCGACTGATTGGAGGATGGAAATATGAATTCGGCTGTTTTGAAAAAAGTTGCGTTTTCACTCTTCTTTATGAGTGCCTCGACAAGCGCGATCGATATACTGAACGAGAAGAACATCGGTATGGATCTGGCGGTTGCCATTGCCGATGCAACCGTCAAAGTGTGCCGGGATGAGGGTTATCAAGTAAGCGCTGTGGTGGTGGATCGTTATGGCATCGTCCGTGCCGCCTTACGTGATGATCTGGCCGCGCGCTTCACGCTGCAGATCGCCGAAGAGAAGGCGAACATGGTGGTCATGTCCGGCATCAGTTCGGGCGAGTTCCGCAAGAGTCGTGAAGACATTCGGCCTGAACTCAATCATGTCGACGGCATTATTGTCATGGAGGGTGGTCTGCCAATCGAGGCAGGCGGTTATCGCATCGGCGCAGTCGGTGTCAGCGGGGCGCCCGGTGGCGACAAGGACGCCGAGTGTGCGGCGAAGGCGTTGGAGGATATGGTTGAGCGGCTCGAGTTCGGTGGTTCCTGAGTCGAGCCGACATTCCGGCATGCGGTAGCCGATCAGCTTGGCGCTTGCTTTGGCCCAAGCGCAGTTGTTGTCAGATTCAGCGGCACAATGTCGATGCTGTGGCCGCTCTGGCAATCTCGTCTATCATTTGTCATGAGGCATTGTGTGCGCGCACCGCGTTTCTCTGCAGAGAACTGTATATGAAAAAATTTCCGTTCCCCTGGGTCGCGACCGGTATCGGACTGACGGTCGCAATGGCCCTGCTGCGGATTGGAGCGCTGAATCCGAATGTCGAGCCGGCATTGCCATTGCTTACGATGCTGTTCATGGCCGAGTTCGGTTTTCTGGTTTCGCTGGCGGGGGCGGTCTCGGGGGCGCGCACCTGGTTCGCGCAACGTGACAATTTCATTCTGCTCGGATTGGTTCTGGCCTGTGTCGTCCTGGCCGGTGGTTTGTTCTGGGCCGGACTCTCGATCTGGCGCAATTCGGTGATGAGCTGATTCTCCACGCGTCGGTCCAGTCACGACGCCGCGTCTTTAACCCATTACACTGCGCATTATGAAAGCCATGATCCTTGCCGCGGGCCGCGGTGAACGCATGCGGCCGCTGACCGACCATACGCCCAAGCCCTTGTTGCGTGCGGGCGGAAAAATGCTCATCGAATATCACCTCGAGGCGCTGGTGCGTGCCGGCATCGACGACATCGTCATCAATCATGCCCATCTGGGTGATCAGATCGAATCCGCGCTGGGAGACGGGCGTCGCTATGGTGCGCGCATCCGCTACTCAGTCGAACCGGAAGGTGCACTTGAAACAGGTGGCGGGATCTATCAGGCGTTGCCGCTGCTGGGCGACGGACCGTTTCTGGTCGTTAACGGCGATATCTGGACCGAATTGAACTACGCCTGGTTGCCGCGTGACTTCGATGGGCTGGCGTATCTGGTGCTGGTGGACAATCCGGCCCATCATACGCAGGGGGACTTCTGTCTCAGCGCAGGGCGTCTGTCCGAGTGTGCGGGACCACGTCTCACCTTCAGCGGTATCGGGTTGTATCGAGCGGCCTTGTTCAAGGATTGTTCGCCCGGCAAGTTCCCGCTGGCACCGCTGCTGCGTCAATGCATGCCCGCCGGACAGGTCTGCGGTATGCATTTCACCGGCCGCTGGTTCGATATCGGAACACCGGAGCGGTTGGCGGAACTGGATCGGGTACTCAGTGGTTAAATAGGTCGGGTTCTGACCCTTTTCGCCTTTTAGGGTTATCATGCAGTCGGTAGCGGCCAGGGGAGACCTGACCCATGGGTCAGGAAATCGAGGACAGCCGATTCTCGGAAGCGGATTTCGACCGGTTCAGCGCGCGTTTGCGTCAGGAAACGGCGTTATTGCATGACTGGTTCCGGGATGCCGCCTTTTCCGAACGCGACAGAGTCGCGGGTTTCGAGCTCGAGGCCTGGCTGATCGACGCCGC
>JBFEJM010000141.1:0-6435 GCA_041553175.1 Gammaproteobacteria bacterium
ATCGCCCATGACATCGCCCATTTTGAAATCCGTGCGCGGGCTGTCCTTGTGGTCGTTATGGCAGGTGATACAGGCCTGGGCCACAGCGGTGTCCGGGTAGACGGCGGTAAAGTAGTTGGTGCCGCCCAGCTCCTCTTCGGTGTAATAGTTCTTGCCGGGGTTGTCGGCAATGAATTTCAGGCCTGTCTTCTCGGCCTCGGTGCGCGGCTCGTTCTGCTTGTTGACCGGCCACAGCGACAGCAGCGAATAACTGAACTTGGCGCCCTTCTCCGCCACCATCTCCGAGCCGTAGCGGAACATCTGCGCCGGCAGCACCAGGCCTTTGTCGTCTTTCCAGTGCTCGCTTGCCTTGATGACCTTTTCCTCGTTCTGCAGCCGATTGACGATCAGGCGGGTGTAGACCGTGCGATCCGCCTCCATCACCGAATGCAGTGCATCCGACATGGCCTGCGGAGAAATTCCACCGCTGCTTTCCGCCCCGCAACCTGCCAACAGCGCGATAGCACCCAAAGCGCCCACTGCTTTTGTCGTCGTACTCATCATTTACTTTCCTCTTGTGGTGTTGAAAAACCTGATTCGCTTTCCGCTGTGTGCCGGCGTGCGGCCCAGTCGATACTCGGGATGTGCCGGGCCGGTCGCCCTGAAAAATTCATTTTTACGAGTGCTTCATCCGCCAGGGCATCGATGGCAAAGGCGAGTCCGTGACAATTCATGCAGACACTGCGCAACATCTTTTCATTGGGGCGTAGATTGGCATTCTGGTTATGCTGCGCCAGCGTCACCTCGATCCCGTTCACGGTGTGCAGTTCAGGCGGAAGATGGCAGGTCGCGCAGGACACGCCGGTGCCGGCCTCCGCCAAGCCGGCCTGCTCTCGACGCCAGAGTTCCGCGTGCGGTGAGCCGGTATAATTGAGCGTGTGTTCGTCGGCATGGCAGCCGAGACAGGCCGCGCTGGCGGCATGCGCGCGGTCAAATCGGTGCGCGCCATGACAACTGGTGCAGGAAAGTTCCGCGTCGGTTTTTTCCTGCGTCATGGGAATCAACGCATCGCGCGGGCGCATCGGCGCCAGCCCGGCGGCGATGCGCATGCCATGCATGCCTTCGAGGAAACCCTCGACTTCCGCGCCATGACATTGCTGGCAGGCACGCTGGTCGGGTTTTTCAAGCCAGACCCTGCCCGCGCCGTCCTGCAGATCGACGTTGTGACAATCGCCGCAATTCACCCCGGCCTGCGCATGCGCGCTGGTTTCCCAGTCGTAGGCGATGCGCTGATCGACCTGGGTCGCAGCCGGAATATCGGCGTGCTGCAGGCTGAGCGGTGAACTGTCCTGCCGGGTGAGCGCTCGGCGCAAGGCATCGGCCGGGGCAGTCGGGCGCAGCGCGACCGCATGCAGGTCCGGCTCGTTCTGGTGCTTGATCAGGAAATCCTCGTACAACCCGCGATTGTCATGGAAATTGTGACAGCCGGCGGAGGCACAGGAGGCGAAATCCAGATCCGCATGGCTGGCCCGATCACTGGCGATGTCGGCATGGCATTCAACACAGAAGTCATCGGGCAGGGTGACGCCCATGGGCCGGGTAATCTCCGGACGATGCTCCATGTGACAGGTCACGCAATAGCGCGCATCCAGCCTGGCGACCCGTTCGGCATTACGCGGATCGGTGAATTTCGATTTGGGATGCGAATCATCGCCGGCCTTGAGATCCTGGGCATGGCAGTTCATACAGGCCGTTTGCAGGACTTCGCCGCCACCGAAAGGTTCGGTGTGGCAGCTGTCGCAGGCAAGTTCGATCTGATGATGGGCGTGGGTCATGTCACCGACCAGGTATACGGTCGCATTTCCCGAGCGCAGGGCATAGGCGAGATACGCCGCCAGACCGCCTATTACCACCAGCCAGTACATCCAGATAACCCATTTGCCTCGTCCTCCCGCAGTGTTCATATCAACTCAGAAGTAGTAGACCGACAACACATGGAAACCGAGCAGCACCGGCAACGGCCAGGCGATGTAGAGATGGGCGCGGTTCGCCCAGCGCTGCAGCTGGCGCGCAGCACGGCTCGATCGCGGGGCAGCATACGCCGTCGCCAGCGCGGCACCGATGCCCGCCAGCGCGAGCAGAAGGTAGTCAGTCAGCAGCCAGGCGTTGAGGCCGGAACCGAATTGAAGGCCGGTGTGCAGAAACAGCACCAGCAGCGCCAGCGTACCCGTCAGCGTGTGCACGAAACGCCAATAGCCGAAGCGGCCCCATTGAATTTTATCGATCCGCTTGCGCAACGTGAGGACTAGGCCGAGGACACCGAGGCCGAGCAGCGAGAAACCGCTGACCTGTTTCCATAACCCGTCGCGCCACAGCCTGGACAATTGATACAACGCGCTCTGCACGCTATCGGTGTAGAAGACATTCGCAGGCAGTGCCAGCGCCAGCAGGATGGGTACGGCAATCAACGCCGTCAGCGCGAGTCCGCGCATGCCCGTCAGATCAGCCGGTTGCGCCTTGGCACCGGTCAGATCCGCCAGCAGCGGTCGGCAACTCCCGCACACGGTCGACGCACCGGTGTCCTGCATCAGTTTCTCAACCGTCTGGCAACCACGTTCCATTGCCGCACTCAGTTGACCCCGCGTCACACCGGTGCAATTGCAGACGACCGCCTTCGCCGGCCAATCCTGCACGCCCAGCTCCGCCTCTTCCGGCCACAATCGCCCTTCGGTGGTGAACCGCCGCAACTGCCATGGAAGCAGAAGACGACCGCTGTGCAACGCCTCCTGCACCCGGTTCAGCTCATCCCACTCGCCCAGCGCGATAACACCCACCAGATGACCGCGGCGTACGATCAGTTTGCGATAGATACCTGCAGCGGAATCCTGATAGACCTGGGCACGCAGCCACAACGGATCGTCGTGTTCCGCGATCACACCCATGCTGAAGACGCTGTGTTTGACCACTTTGAGGCGCGTGGCCGTCAATGAGCCCGTATAACGCACCTCCTCACCGTTCAGGTGATGCGCCAATACCGCCGCCTGTTCGATACCCGGACCGACCAGACCATAAACCTGGCCGCGATGTTCGGCGCACTCACCCACGGCAAAGATGTTCGGATCGGAGGTGGCGCAGACATCGTCGATGACTATGCCTCGATTGACCCGCAGACCGCAGCTGCGCGCCAGATCGATGTTGGGGCGGATACCGGTGGCGATCACCAGGGTATCGCAGTCCAGCGTACCGGCGTCGCGCAGACGTATACCGGACAGGCGCCCGTTACCCAGCACTTTGAGAATCGAATCGCCCAGGATAACGTTGATGTTGAGCGCTTTGAAATGTTCGAGCAGCATTGCACTCGCCGCCGCGTCGAGTTGTGCCGGCATGATCCGCGGTGCATGCTCTATGACCGTGACCTCCGTGCCGGCGCGGCTCAACCCGCGCGCGGCCTCCAGCCCGAGCAGCCCGCCGCCGAGCACGACGGCACGACGACTGCGTGCGTTACGCGCCGCCAGTGCCTGCATATCCGACATGTCGCGAAAACGGAACACGCCTTCCTGAGATATGCCGGGGATGGACGGGAGATGCGGTCGCGAGCCGACCGCCAGAATCAGTTTTTCGTACGGGTGCACACGCCCGACCCGATCGATCACCTCCTTGCGCTCGCGATCGATACTGACAACGGCACAATTATGGTGCTGCAACACGCGGCTGGAGGAATCGGTGCGAAGCGGATTCTGCAGCGCTCCCCACGACATTTCACCCGCCAGCAGCGCGGACAACTGCACGCGGTTATAGGGCTGCCAGGGCTCGTCACCGAACAGCGTCAGCAGGCGGCCGGGATTGCACTGGAGCATCTCCTGCGCCACACGGATTCCAACCGGACCGGTACCGATAACGATCACCGGTCCGTCCATCGCTGTGGGCGGAGCTACGACCAGGTTTTCTGCGAATTGTGCGGACATCACCATCCTGCTGTTGATCAATGTAGCTGAATCCGTAGGCCAAAAAAAACGGCGTCCATGTAACCGGAAAGAATCCGATTCATGGACACCGTTGTCCGTTCACCAGCCGCCATTGGCCGGTTACAGCGGAGTTGCACGACAACGCGCACCCCCGCCAAGTCAGTATCTGTGCATCACTTCAACCGAGCAGTTCGGCCGCCGAAATCACGCTGTCCGCCACTTCGGCGATCTTCTGATTGCGCTCCATGGCCAGCTTGCGCAGGCTGTGGTAGGCATCGTCTTCACTGATGCCGCGCCGCTGCATCAGAATGCCCTTGGCACGATCGATACGCTTGCGATCATTCAGATTGCGGCGCGTGGCTTCCAGGTCGCCGCGCAGCGCCTGCATTTCCTTGAACCGGGCCAACGCGACATTCAGCACCGGCTCCAGGCGATTTACATACAAACCATCGACTATATAGGCACTGACACCGGCGGCGATGGCCTTTCGGATCGCGCCGGAATCCGCATCATCCGTGAACATCACAATCGGAAGCGGCAGTTCCCCGTTCAGACAATGCAACTGGTCGAGCAAGCCCGCGCTCGGGGCGCTTACGTCCAGCACGATCAGATCCGGGCGTATCTGTGCGGCACGCGCGATCAGGTCTTCATCGGGCGCCAGCACATCCACCACCTGGTAATGATGGGCGGAAAGCGCCGGACTGACCTGATCGACAGTGCGGTTGTGCACGAGCATCACTCGCATAGGGCGAAACATTCCAATTCAATCCACTCGGGTACTTATGGCCACCCGGACGGCTACTGAGGCAGTCTATCGCAAGCACTGTGCCAAACAGCCATGACGACAGGTTAGTTGCTGTATTTATTAGACCTGAATCAATGCATATGCGGCTGCAAGGGTTTAGCCTATGGCGGATCCTCGCACTGAATCGGGGATCGCGCACTGCACCGTGACCTCGCATGGTGCAGATCCGCATTCGCAAACAGATGCACCAACACCATTCAATGCGGGTAAGTGCGGGCATAGATGGCGCATTTCCGACGACTTTGGCGCAGGAGAAGGCTCCGCCCCTGCACAGGCATGGTGCTTGCTAACACCCCGAGGTAGCGCAGTACCGCTGTCGCTACAGCTGACTCGACCCGCAACATTTAGGAGCCGTTGAATGCTCGACAAAACCCTGACCATTATCCTTGCCGGTGGCGTCGGGTCGCGCCTGGCCCCATTGACCGAACACCGTGCCAAGCCGGCAGTCCCGTTCGGTGGCAAATACCGCATCATAGATTTCACACTGGCCAACTGCCTGCATTCCGGCCTGCGGCGCGTGCTGGTGCTGACCCAATACAAATCCCACTCGCTGCAGAAGCACCTGCGCGACGGCTGGTCGATCTTCAATCCCGAATTGGGTGAATACATAACCCCGGTGCCGCCACAGATGCGGGTCGGCGAGAGCTGGTACAGCGGCACAGCGGATGCCATCTATCACAATCTGTATCTGCTTGAACGCAGCGGTGCGGAGCATATCCTCGTGCTGTCCGGTGATCACATCTACCGCATGGACTATGCCGCCATGCTGACCGCACACAAGGCCAACCAGGCGGATGTCACCGTGGCCTGCATGGAAGTCAGCACCGACGAGGCCCGCGCGTTCGGTGTGATGGGCATCGATGCGGAACAGCGCGTGCGGGATTTCGAAGAAAAACCGAGTTCCCCCACCAGCCTGCCCGGTCGGCCGGATCGGGCCCTTGTCAGTATGGGTATATACGTGTTTTCCACTGAGCTGATGCTCAGCGCGCTGCGCAAGGATCACACATTCACGGACTCGACACACGACTTCGGTCGCGACATCCTGCCGCGACTGATCGGTACACATCGTGTCTACGCCTACCCCTTCGGTGGAGAGACCGGCCGTGTACTGCCTGACCGTTACTGGCGTGATGTCGGCACCATAGATGCCTACTACCAGGCCAACATGGACCTGCTGGAGCCGATTCCCTCGCTCAATCTGTATCAGGCGGACTGGACCATCCGCACCTACCAGGCACAGAGCGCACCGGCACGCACGGTGCCCGGCGCCTCGGGGAACGAAGGGATATTCATCAACTCCATTGTCGCCGGCGGCACCGTCATCGCCGGCGGCAGCGTGCAGCACTCGATACTGTTCCCGAATGTCTATATCGGCGACGAGGCCGCGGTTCATGATTCGATATTGTTTAATGGTGTCCAGATCGGCGATGGCGCCCAGATCAGGAACTGCATCATCGACAAACATGTCGAGATACCCAAAGGCCAGCGTATCGGTTACGACCTGGAGGCCGACCGCCAGCGCTTCAAGGTATCGGACAAGGGGGTTGTTGTCATTCCGCGCGGGTATCAGTTTGACCGTTAGAAAATACGGAAATTTTACCGCAAAGGACGCGACTCAATGCTCGCGCGTGGCGAAGAAACGCACCTCTGGATAACGCTCGATGGCCATATCCAGATTGACGCGGG
>JBFEJM010000142.1:0-6338 GCA_041553175.1 Gammaproteobacteria bacterium
GAGGCCAGTCATCGGGCCAGCGCACAGAAGAATGCCACCTTGATCGAAAGCCTCACATCGGTGGAGACGGTCAAGGCGCTCGGTGCGGAGAGTGCGATCCAACGGAAATGGGAGCGCGCGGTCGGATTTATCGCCGGCACCGGTGTGCGTTCCCGGTTGTTGTCGTCCTCAGTCGTCAATCTCGCAGTGTTTCTGCAGCAGCTTGCCATGGTCGGCATCGTGGTCTACGGAGCCTATCTGATCGGCGACGGCGCTATCAGTATGGGTGGTCTGATTGCCGCGGTGATGTTGACCGGTCGCGCCATGGCCCCCATGGCACAAGTCGCCAATCTTGCCACCCAATATCATCAGACCAAGGCGGCACTGGCGTCGCTGGACCAGATCATGAATCTGCCGGTGGAGCGACCCGACGACAAGATCTTTCTCAGCCGCCCGGCGTTCGACGGCACCATCGAGTTTCAGGATGTCAGTTTTACTTACCCCGGCCAGGAAACGCCGGCACTGCAGAACGTGAGCTTCCGGATTCAACCGGGCGAGCGGGTCGGGTTCATCGGGCGGATCGGCTCCGGCAAAACCACGGTGGAACGTCTGGTGCTCGGATTGTATGAGCCGCAACAGGGTGCGGTGCATATCGACGGCATTGATGTACGTCAGATCGATCCGGCCGATATACGCCGTAATGTCGGGTATGTTCCTCAGGACAGCGTCCTGTTCTATGGCAGCCTGCGCGACAACATTGCCTATGGCGCGCCGTACGCCGATGACCAGGCCATTCTCGCTGCCGCCGGGATTGCGGGTGTCGATGAGTTCGCCAACCGGCATCCCGCCGGGTTCAATCTGCAAGTTGGCGAACGCGGTGAAGCGTTATCCGGTGGGCAACGGCAGAGCGTCGCCATAGCGCGTGCAATGTTGTTGAATCCACCCTTGCTGATTCTGGATGAACCAACCAATTCCATGGACAACAGCACCGAGGAACGCTTCAAGCAGCAGCTCGCTACCCGCCTTGAGGGTAAGACAGTGCTGCTGGTGACCCACCGTGCCTCGCTGCTGGATCTGGTCGACCGCATTATCGTGCTGGATCAGGGCCGCGTCGCGGCCGACGGTCCGAAAGAGCAGGTTCTGGAGGCGTTGCGCCAGGGTCGCATCCGCGGGAATCGACGGACATGATGGAGTTGTTCGGAAAATGGAGTAAGGCCCTTGCCGGTGTCGGCAGCGAGATGGATCACGTGCTGCAGGCAGACGACGTGGATTTTGTTGCCCATTCTCAGGCTGCGCTGTTGGAGCAGTCGCCGCGCGGTGGCCGTTTCATCTTGTGGATGGTCCTGGTGTTTGTCGTGATCGCTTTCGCCTGGGCGGCCTGGGCCAAGCTGGATGAAATAACCCGGGGTGAAGGCAAGGTTATCCCGTCCCGGCAGATTCAGGTCGTGCAGAACCTGGACGGCGGCATCCTTTCCGAGCTGTTGGTGCGTGAAGGTCAGGTGGTTGAAAAGGGGCAGGTCCTGTTACGCATCGATGACACGCGCTTTTCATCCACGTTGCGTGAAGGGCGGCAGCATTACCTGTCGTTGTTGGCCAAGAGCGCACGCTTGCGCGCCGCGGCCGAGGGAAATGAGTTTGTGCCGCCCGCGGAGGTGGTACTCGAGCGTCCGGAACTGGCGGAGCAGGAGCGCTCTTTGTTCAATGCACGTGCCAGTGAATTGGCCAGTAACCTGGATATTGCGGCGGAGCAGCTGGCCCAGCGGCAGCAGGAACTGAGCGAGTTGCAGGCCAAACGCGATCAGCTCAAGCGGAGCCTTGCTCTGGTGCAGCGCGAGTTGAACATGACCAAGCCGTTGGTGGCTCAAGGCGCCATTGCGGAAGTCGAGGTATTGCGGCTGGAGCGTCAGGTCAACGAACTCGCCGGTGAATTGCAGGGTGCCGAGATCGCCATTCCGAAAATCGAATCGCGCTATGCAGAGGCCAAGGCCAAGCAGGCCGAAGTCGAAATGCGTTTCCGCAATGAGGCGCGGCTGGAACTCAGCGCCACCGTCGCCGAATTGTCCCGTTTGTCAGAATCGAATCTGGCCTTGGAAGACCGGGTGAACCGGACCGCCGTCATGTCGCCGGTGCGCGGTACGATCAAGCAACTTCTGGTTAATACAATTGGTGGCGTTATCCAGCCCGGTATGGATCTCGTCGAGATCGTGCCGCTGGACGACACCTTGTTGATGGAGGCGCGGGTGCGGCCCGCTGACATCGCCTTCCTGCATCCCGGTCAGCGCGCCGTGGTGAAATTCTCGGCCTATGATTTCGCCGTATATGGCGGCATGGAGGCCGAAGTGGAACATATCAGCGCCGATACCATAACGGATGAGCGCGGCGAGAGTTTCTACATGGTGCGCGTGCGGACCAGTCAAAGCTATCTGGGCAGTGCACAGCATCCGTTGCCTATCATTCCCGGCATGCTTGGCAGCGTCGACATCATGACCGGAAAGAAGACTGTGCTCAATTACCTGCTTAAACCTGTTTTGCGCGCCAAAGAGCGTGCCCTGACCGAGCGTTAGGTTTGCCGATGATTGTCCTGGCGAGCAGTGATTCCAGAATGATACAGCGTTGGCTCGGTGTCCTGGCCGGGCACGGAACTGTGCAGGTCGACAGTTTTGCTCGCCTGCGCCTGCTGCTTGAACAACGACTGCCGGGGATCCTGCTGTTGCATACGTCATTGGCGGGCCTGGACGGGCTGGCCGGGGTGGCGGCCCTGAAACGCGGTTTCCCGGACTGCCGCATTCTGGTCATGGCCGATGTACCGTCCGAACATGAAGGGCTGGCGGTTTTACGTGCACGCTGTGAGGGTTATGCCAACGCCCATATGCGTGGCGACATGCTGAGCAAGGCGATAGAGGTGATCGGCCTCGGTGAGATCTGGGTGGGACGACGCCTGTTCCAGCGCTTGCTGGCCAGCTTTGTCGACAGTGCGGCGGAACCATCGCCACTCGATGCGCTCACCAAACGTGAACGCGAGGTCGCCCTGTTGGTGGCGGACGGTTTATCGAACCAGGCGGTCGCTGATCGGCTTGGTTTGAAAGAACGTACCATCAAGGCGCATTTGACCTCGGTTTTCCGCAAGACAGGTATTCGCGATCGCACGCAGTTGGCACTGCGTCTGGCGCCGCGCCCCGCGGCAAGACAGCTCAATACGGCTTAGTTCAGGCCAACAGGCCTGCATCCTCCCCATCTAGTACCAAGGTACTAGTCCAAGTGTGAAACAGCTCACGTTTTTGCCCCTTCGACCGCTCTAACGGTGACGCCGCTCTATGCGCGGAAAAGCTGTCTAAATTTCAGGAGTTTTACATGGTTACTCAGGCCAATACCGACACATCCACCGCTGTCACCGGCGAGCCTATCGGCCGCGTTACCGCCCTGACCGGTCAGGTCACTGCGCTGCGCACAGACGGTACTTTGCGCACACTGGCTGTCGGGGATGCGGTGTTTGCCAATGATCTGATTCAGACCATCGGGCTGAGTACGGTCGTTATCGAGTTTGCCGACGGTAGCCGCATGGACCTGGGCCGCAATGCTCGCGCACTCCTCGACAGCGAGGTGTTTGATCCTGCAATTGTCGGCGAGTCCGAAGATCTGAGCATGGATATTGACGCGCTGCAGCAGGCGATTCTGGCAGGCGCGGACCCGTCCCAACTCCTGGATGCCACTGCCGCCGGTGCCGAGCCCGCCTCGGAGGGTGGTGGCTTCGATCACCGTGTAATTATCGAACTCACCGCGCAAAGAACCACGCCGATCAGCGGTTTCGAAACCGAAGGTCTGCCCGCGTTCCAATTCATCCCGCGCGAGGAGTTGGAGGCAAGCGATCTGACGGCGCAACCCGGTGCAGCCGGACCCGCGCCCGGTACTGGGGCAATACCCCTGGCCGTCAGTGTGAGCACATTGGTCACCAATGACGGGACGCCGGCGGTGACGGGAACGGTGAACGATCCTCTGGCCACCGTAGTCGTGATTGTCAATGGAGTCACATATACCGCCGTCAATCATGGCGACGGTACCTGGTCGTTGGCAGACAACATACTCGCCACGCTTCCGCTGGGTGTGACGTCAGTGACGGTGGAGGCCAGCAACAGCAGCGGCGCGGTCCAGTCCTCCACCGGGTCCATTACGGTGATCAACAATATACCTGTTGCCGGCACGCAGCTCGAGCTGGCAACGGAAGATGGCGGTGCCGTCAGCGGTCAGGTCCCGGCCGCCAGCGATGTCGACAATGATCTCGATCCCAATGGCTATCAATTGGTCACTACGGTCAGCGAGGGTGTGCTGAGCTTCAATCCGGATGGGAGTTACAGCTTCGATCCGGCGGGTCAGTTTCAGGATTTGCCGGCCGGTGCGACGCGCAACCTGACATTCACGTATACCGCCAGCGATACGCGCGGCGGTATCAGCTCACCGGCAACTGTCACGATCACCGTGACCGGTACCAACGATGTACCGACGGTCAGTTCGGCTGTGGTTTCAACCGCCATGGAAACCGATATACCTTTCAGTGTGGATCTACTGACCGGTTCCAGTGATGCGGATACCGGCGCTGTACTGACGGTTGCGAATCTGAACCTGACCAGTGGCGATGCCAGCGGTGTGACGATTGTCGGCAACAGCCTCGCGGTCAACCCGAACGCCTATAACGCACTGGCTGCCGGCGAAACGGCCGTTGTGACTTACAGTTATGACATTCTGGACGGGCAGGGCGGTAGTGTTTCGCAAACGGCAACCCTGACGATCGTCGGTGCAAACGACAATCCGGTTATCAGTGCCGCCTTGGCGCGTACAGCCAATGAGACTGACGCCGCGTTCAATCTGGATTTGTTGAGCGGTGCCAGTGATCCCGATGCCAGCGATACCCTGGTCGTCGCCAATCTGAGTCTGCTCGGTGGGGATGCCAGCGGTATCAGTCTGAGCGGCAACAGTCTGCAGGTCGATCCGGCCGCCTATGCGCGCCTGGCGGTGGGCGAATCCGAAATCATCAGTTACAGCTACGATGTGCTCGATGGCAACGGCGGCAGTGTCACGCAGACAGTGACCGTCACCATCCTCGGTAGCAATGACGTTCCGACCGTCACCAGCGCTATCAGCAGCAGCGCGAATGAGAACGACGCCGCCTATAGTCTCGACCTGCTGGCAGGTGCCAGCGATATCGACAGCAGCGACAGTCTGTCGGTCAGCAATCTGACGCTGCTCGGCGGCAACGCCACGGGCATCACCGCGGTCGGCAACGGTCTGTCTGTCGATCCGGGTGCGTATGCCAGTCTCGCGGTGGGTGAAACCGCGTTGATCAGCTACAGCTACGATGTGGTCGACGGCAACGGCGGTGCGGTTGCGCAGACGGCGACCATCACCATCACAGGCAGCAACGATGCGCCGACAGTAAACGGCGCCATCAGCGCATCCGCCACGGAGGATGACGCCACATTCAATGTCGATCTGCTGGCCGGTGCCAGCGATCCGGATGCCAGCGACAGCCTGTCAATCGCCAACCTGACCCTCACCGGCGGCAATGCCGTCGGCGTCATCGTGTCGGGTAACAGCCTGGCAGTGAACCCGAATGCCTACAACAGTCTGGCGCAGGGGGAGTCCACGCTCATCACCTACAGCTATGACGTCGTCGATGGTAATGGCGGCAGTGTCGCTCAGACAGCCACCATCACGATCACCGGTGTCAACGACGCGCCGGTCGTGACTGATTCTATTATCAGCGTGGCCGAGGACAGCCTGAATGTGCCGCTGAATCTGTTCCTGCCGAGTGATGTCGACAGCAGCGATGTGCTCACCATTACAGTGAACGGGCTACCGACCGTGACGCTGGGTCAGGTCACACTGGACAATGGCAATCCCATTGTGACAGGCCAAGTGCTGACGCTGGCGCAGTTTCAGGGCCTGCAATTCGACACCGTGCTGAACGCCAATGGCACCGGCAGTTTCGATTTCAGCGTGAATGATGGCACGGTCAGCGTCGCGGGTACCGCCAACATCACGGTCGGCGGCAGCAACGATGTACCCGTCGCCGTCGCCAACAGCTACACGACAACCGAAGCGTCCAGTGTCAGCGGCAATCTCCTGACCGACGACAGTGGTGTTGGTGTCGATAGCGACGCGGACGGTGATGCCCTGGTGGTTTCCGCCATCAACGGCCAAGCCGCCGCCATCGGTTCGATCATTGCGTTGCCGTCGGGCGCCTCGCTGCTGGTGCAGAGCGACGGCAGTTTCACTTACAACCCGGCCACCTCGGCCGGTTTCAATGCGCTCGCGCAGGGTGAATCGGCCAGCGACAGTTTCACCTATCAAATCAGTGACGGGCA
>JBFEJM010000143.1:0-6324 GCA_041553175.1 Gammaproteobacteria bacterium
AGATACTGCATATCGGTATCGACGACGTCGGCGCCTTCGAGGCTCTCGCCGGACTTGAAGGTACGTTCGATTACGCGGCCGGTCTTCAGATTCCTGAGCTTGACCCGATTGAAGGCCTGGCCTTTGCCCGGTTTTACAAACTCGTTTTCAATAATCGCGCAGGGATCGCCGTCCAGCATGACCTTGAGCCCGCCCCTGAATTCGTTGGTGCTGTATGTTGCCATCGACTCTATCCAACCTGATTTCATAATAATAAAAGAGCCCTCGCCCGATCCGCACCCGCTGCTCGAAATACCCGCGCACACGCGTGTACACTGCAGCCTCGCGCGACCGCCCTACTCGCGGCCAGCCGGCGACACGGTTCAGTCCAAAAGGTCTCTCACATGAACAAAACGGCGCCTATCATACCCCGATACCGCGACCCGGAACACGTTCCCGACTGGCGGCGCGAGCTGGCCGGTGCGCTGACGCGCCCGGCCGAACTCCTGGCCCGCCTGGGCCTGCCCGAAGAACCGGACAACGAACGCGCGGCGGATCTGTTCGCATTGCGCGTTCCACAAGGGTTCGTCAGCCGCATGCGCCGCGGCGATCGCCGCGACCCCCTGCTGCTGCAGGTCCTGCCCGATCCCCAGGAGTGCCTTGAAGCCGACGGATTCAGCACCGATCCGCTGGCCGAAGCGGCCGCCATGGCGGCACCCGGCCTGCTGCATAAATACCCCGGCCGGGTACTGCTGACCCTGACCGGTGCCTGCGGCATACATTGCCGCTACTGCTTCCGCCGCCACTACCCTTACGCAGCGGCAAATCCGTCCGGCAGCCATTGGGGCGAATCCCTTGCCTATATACAGGGCGATCCGACCATACGAGAGGTAATCCTGAGCGGCGGTGATCCGCTGTCGCTGAGCGACCAGCGACTGGGGGCGCTGATCACCGATATTGCGGCCATTCCCCACATTCAGCGCCTGCGCATCCACAGCCGTTTGCCCGTGGTTGTGCCGCAACGCATCACTGCAGAACTGCTCGGCCTGCTGACGGAGATACGCCTGTCTCCCGTCCTGGTTGTCCATACCAACCACCCCAACGAACTCGACGCAGAGGTCAGCACCGCCTTGCGCCAGGTCAGCGGCGCCGGGATACCCGTGCTCAATCAGACCGTCCTGCTGCGCGGGATAAATGATCGGTCCGATGTACTCGGGGCGCTTTCAGAGGCCTTGTTTGCTGCCGGGGTGTTGCCCTACTACCTGCACCAGCTCGACCGGGTACAGGGTGCCGCCCACTTCGAACTGGACGACAGCCGGGCCTGCGCGCTGATCCAGGACCTGCAGGGGCGGCTGCCGGGCTATCTGGTTCCACGCCTGGTCCGCGAGGAGGCCGGAGCGGCGGGCAAGAGCCCGCTCTGGCCGCTGGGTGTGCCCGATTGAGGCCTAACCCCCTCTTATCCCGGCGAAGTTCCGAACAGCGGCCAAGCTGACCTAATGAATTCGCCGCAAGTGCCGCAAACTTGGGAGAAATCCACCGTCCCGCACAACCACCCAAGCACTGAACGGATTCGCCATGGAACAGCCCGCATCTGACCGCAAGAAGCCCAGCAAAGACTCCTTTGATACTCGAACACCCCAGGTCGAGAAATGGATAGGTGAGCTGCCCCTGGCCAACGTCGGCGAAACCAGCCGCCGACTCTACAACGTTCTGGTGGAAACCAATGCGTTGGAAATTCCCGCCGATCAGCGGTTCCGTATGCTGGAATTGCTGCGTGAACCGTTGCGCAGCGTTGAAGACGCATTGAACAGACACTTCGTCGGCATGAAGTTCCCGTTACCGGAAAAGAACCGACACATTGCGGAGCTGACGCGGGCGCTGTTCACCGAAACCGCAGTCGGCTATCGCCAGGTGGTTGAAGACGGAGGTTCCAAGCGGGGTCTGTTACGGGACAACAAACAGGCGGCGACGGCCAGCTACCGCGCACTCACCTATCTCGGGCTGGCGCTGCTGCGCACTTATCAGGTTTACGCACCCTGTCCGCCCGGGGTCTGGTTCGCGATTCACGCCTTATATCAGCGGGCCGAAGCCCAAGGCTTTGCCAGGAACGCCATCAAGGAAAATGGCGAAGGCCATACTATCGAAGACGTCTACAAACGGATTCTGCTCTTGGCACTGGCCTGCCCCTACCGGCTTCGCCAGGGCGAAGCGGAGCAGATCTTCAATATGCTCGGGGACTGGTCCGGCTACGCCATGCTGACTCCGCTGACCGAAACCAGCAGCGCGAGCGGTCTGTTCGTCACCAACTTTGCATCGGATGATCCGCCGACCTATCTGGTGTTGCGTGAGACGCAATACAACAAGGATGCCTGCCGGCTGCTGAATGCATCGCGACTGGCGGATATCATACGCGACACGGCTGCGCGTCAGCGCAAAGCGGGAAATACCGGCACCCGTTTTCCCAATGAACGCACCTTGCAGCGTCTGATGTTGGCCTGGGGCATTATGCCCAAGCGACGTTTCTCCCGTTCTCAGAAGCATTCAACTGCCGTCGTCGCAATGGGCCTGAACGCGAGCCATTATTTCATCAGCGGTGAAGCGGCCATCTCGGATAGCGGGAACGACGATTTGCTGTTCACCAGCGCGGCCCATTTCGAAGCCATGGAGACAGCGGAAAAACAGGGGACGACACCCGATCTCTGGGAGCTGGGCGGCACGCGTCCCCTGCATGAGACAAATCCTCACGCGTTCGGCAGCCAGTATATGGAGTTCGTCCAGTCCAAAGATAAGGACCCGGAGCCGGCTGCTGTACTCGCGGTCAGCGCCGGTTATCGCACACATGAATGGAAAATGGTCAACGTCAGTGCCGGCGGTTACCGCTTGCTGTGGGACAGTAGCGAGAGTTCACCGGCTCAGGTCGGCGAGCTGCTCGGATTGCGGGAAATCAGCGAGCCCGACAGCTTCCATCTGAGTCTGGGCGTCGTGCGCTGGATGAAAACCGGAGAGAAACAGGACCTCGAGCTGGGCGTCGAAATGCTTTCTCCCGGCGCTGTCGCAATCGGCACCCGGATACTGAAAGGCAGGGACGAGGGCGAATACACGCGCAGTCTGCTGCTACCCGCGATTGAGGCGATCAGACAGCCGGCGACACTGTTGACGACGGCGCTGCCCTACCATGTCGGTGACATTGTCGTCGTCAACAGCCATGGTAAGGAGGCACGGGTCGAGCTGACCAAGATGGTGGAGAACACCGGGACCTTCGCCCAGTTCCAGTTCCGGCCACTCGACAGCAAATCCAGCACTGAACGCTTGGGACAGAAACCCCGGACGCGGACCGACTTCGAATCGCTCTGGGCCAAGATCTGACCGAGCGTACAAACAGCGCGTTCAGAATATCTCAGCAAACGGCGCCGGGTAGACAACCCGACCGCCGCCAGCCAGCGCACCGTCAACCAGCTCCATTGCCGTCAGGTAGTCTGCCGGCAGCCCCAGATTGGAACTCAGCCCCCAAGCGGAGCCGGGTTTGAATCCGAAGCGCAGATAATAATCCGGCTGCCCGGCAATCACGATGGCCTGATAACGCATGTCGCGGGCTCGCGTGATTGCGGACTGGATCAGCGCCGAGCCAATGCCACGATGGGATTGCGAAGGAACCACGGACATCGGCCCCAGGGCAAGTACGACGCGACTCTCGGCAGCGTGTTCCAATCTGACTTTGGACAGCAGCAGATGACCAACGATACGGCCATTGAGTTCTGCCACCAGCGACAGATCGGGAATGAAATCTGACGATGCGCGCACCGCACTGACAAGGCGCGCCTCATCCTCACCCTCAAACGCACTGAGGTTCACAACGTCGATAGCCCTGACGTCTTCGGGAACCTCCGCCCTGACAATGACCTCTTGCATGCTTTGCTCCGGCTCGGTAACGGCCCTCAAATCGGGCCGACGATGCGGATAGCCATCCGGCCGCCGCACTCTGACTGTTCAGCTGTGATGCTAGCAGGATTCCACGACGTGGAAAACCTACCCGATTTCCTGTACAAACGGCTCTACCCGGCGTAGCGCGGCGGGTTCAGATACCCTTGACATATGCCGATAACACCAGGGCGCCCCAGCCCAGCACAACCGTATTGCCAGGGAACCATGCAGCACCCGGAGGGAGAAGTGAGCAAGGAACAACAGATCCTACGCCTGATCATCATTGAAGAAACCCAAAACGATGCGGAAGCGCTTGCCAATGTACTGCGCAATGCCGGACAGGTCGTGCGCGTCATGTATGCCGAGGATCAGGAAGACCTGGAAGGGGCGCTGGAGCAGCAGCTGCCGGATATCATTCTCTGCTCGCAAGGCCTCGAATCAATCAGTCTGGAACAGGTCGTCGGCGTTCTGACAAGCCGCAAACTCAGCACACCCATCATTGCTGTCGGCGATGTCGCCGACGAGGCGAATGTGATCGAGGCCCAGCGTTCCGGTGCGGCCGATCTGGTTTCCTTCGACCAGCCGGACCATTTACAGCTGGTCGTTGCGCGCGAGCAGAAAAACCTCGAGACCCAGCGCGCACTGAATTTTTTCCGCATCGGCTACAAGGAAAGCGAGCGTCGCTGCCGGGCGCTGCTCGACAGTTCACGTGATGCAATCGCCTATGTCCACGACGGCATGCACATCTATGCCAATCAGTCCTATCTCGACATGTTCGGCTTCAACGACATGGACGAGATCGAAGGAACGCCGATCATGGACATGGTGTCGAGCGGCGATCACGACCGGTTCAAGGACTTCCTGCACACCTACGGCAAAGAGGGCAACGATCAGGACCGGCTCGATGTGCGCTGCCTGAACGCCAAGGGCGACTTCAATGCGGAAATGGAGTTCACGCCGGCCTCTATCGACGGCGAACCCTGCACGCAGATCGTCATCCGCGACCAGACCAGCACGGACAAGGAACTCGAGAAAAAACTGAAATTCCTCAGCAAGCAGGATGTGCTGACCGGCCTGTACAACCGCCAGTACTTTCTCGAGGAACTGGACGTCGCCATCACCAACGCGCGCGCCGGTTCCGGACCGAGAAGTCTGCTCTACGTCCTTATGGACAACTTCAAGGGCATCAAGGAAACGGTCGGCCTTGGCTCCAGCGACGTCGTGGTCAGAGACATCGCATCGCTCATCAAAGACAAGGTCGGGGATCAAGGCCAGGCCGCTCGCTTCGGCGACAATTCCTTCACCGTATTGCTGAATACCGGCGAAGCTGCCGCCGCACAGGCTTTCGGCGATTCGCTGCGCACTGCCGTCGAAGACCATATCATCGACATCGAAGGCCGTTCGGTAACGCTCACATTGAGCGTCGGCATCAGCCTGATCACGGAAACGGCCCCGGACGAACATGAAATCGTTTCGCGCGCCGACCTGGCGTGCGAAGTGGCGCGATCTTCCGGCGGCAACCGCGTACACCTGCACAATCCGGTTGCCGACGAGCAAGTCGGCCGTGAACGGGAGCAGGCCTGGAATCATCTGATTGTCGAAGCGCTGAATGAAGACCGCTTCCATCTCGTCTATCAACCCATCGTCAGCCTGCAAGGCGAGACCGAAGAACGCTATGAGGTCTTGCTGCGCATGCGTGACAGCCAGGATGAGGATATTCTGCCTGGCCAGTTCCTGCCGGTCGCCTGTCAGACAGGCCAGATCAGCGACATAGATCGCTGGGTCTTGAAAAAGGCAATCGGCGTATTGGCGGAACGTCGGCAGGCGGGCAAGAACACGATATTCTTTATCAAGATTTCCGGTATCACCCTGGAAGATCACGAATTGCCGCTATGGATCAATGAACAACTCAAGGCTGCGCGTCTGGCCAGCGATGCCATCGTCCTGGAGATTTCGGAATCCGACGCCAGCCAATACCTGAAAAGTGCAAAAGCCTTTGTCACTGCCATCAGTTCCCTGCACTGCAAGACATCCATTGAGCACTTCGGCAGCAGCCCGAACTCTTTCCAGCTGCTCAAACATCTGCCCGTCGACTATCTGAAAATCGATGGCAAGTTCATTCACAATCTGATGACTGACACCGACAATCAGGCCGTCGTGAAGTCGATTAGCGATATGGCGAACTCGATGAATAAAAAATGCATCGCCGAATTCGTCGAAGACGCCAGCAGCCTGACCGTGCTGTTCCAGTACGGCATCGAGTACATCCAGGGCTATTTCCTGCAGGAACCCACCGAAGGCCTCAACTACGATTTCTCTGAAGGCTCAATGTAATCGAATGAATTACGGCGCCGGCGCGATATCGTGCCGGCGCCTGAATCGACCTGCATTCAATCCAGCAGATGCGAGACCAGACCGTCGGCC